>JABSRY010000420.1 GCA_013214985.1 Hyphomicrobiales bacterium | reverse complement strand
TAAAAAGGATATGGCGGCGAAAATCAACAGAATAGGTCATTATATCAGTGTAATCATTTTAAAGGCGTTAGGCTATAATAGAACCAGAAGCTAAGTTTGACATTAAAAGCCATTGGCTTGGTAAATCGCAAGATTTCGATATGAAAGTCGCAGATGATGGCACAATATTAGAGGTCAAAGACCTTTCTATGCGGTTTCAATTGACCAATTCATTGTTTAAAAGCAAAAGACGCTACTTAGATGCGGTTAAAAAAGTAAACTTTGCCATTAAAGAAGGCGAAACATTTGGCATTGTCGGCGAAAGCGGCAGCGGAAAATCAACCATTGCACGCATGGTAACGGGGCTTTATACGCCTCACTCTGGTAGCGTTAATTTCTTGGGTAAAGAAATTAGCAAAATCAACCATACAGCAGAAGTCCTGCCCTATAGACGTCAAATGCAAATGGTCTTCCAAGACCCATTTTCATCCTTAAATTCACGTATGCGGGTGATGAATATCGTCGCCGAACCCATTTTATTTCATGGTCTAGCAAAGTCGCGCGAGGAAGCCGAGCATATCGTGCTCGATTTGCTCAAACTGGTCGGCATGTCCGACGATGCTTATAATAAATACCCACATCAATTCTCTGGCGGGCAACGCCAACGTATTTCTATTGCGCGCGCCCTAGCAACAAGGCCAAGGTTTTTAATCTGCGACGAGCCAACCAGTGCACTAGACGTATCGGTTCAAGCTCAAATCTTAAACTTGCTTAAAGATTTGCAAGAAGAGCTTAATTTAACCATGATGTTTATCAGCCACGATTTGCCCGTTATTAGACAAATGTGTGATCGGGTCGCCGTTATGCAATATGGAGAAATCTTAGAGCTCAACGAAACTGAGAATTTATTCATCGAACCACAGCACCAATATACCCAACATTTACTTAGCTTAATGCCAAATTTAAACTTGTTAAACCAACAAGCTCAACGCCACAATTCGACAGGAAATTAATCATGAGTATCAAAAAACTACTGAGAAATGTAAGGGTTTTTGATGGCCAACAAATGCTAGATGGCAAACAATTCGATCTAGATGGTAAAGCAATATTGCCGGGTTTGGTCGATTGCCATGTGCATCTTTGCTATACCGCATCAGGCGACCCAAGAGCCGATGACGAAAAAATGGGGCCAGCCCAACTTACCCTAACCGCACTTAAAAGCGCCCAAGCGTCACTAAAAGGCGGCGTTACCGCATTACGCGATTGCGGCGGGCGCGACTATGTAGAGTTTGGCGTCAGAGATGCCATTGATAATGGCGAATTTGATGGGCCGACCATATATGCATCAGGCAAAGTAATTTGTATGACTGGCGGCCACGGCCACGGCCACGCCCGCGTTGCAGATGGCGTAGAAGAGGTTAGAAAAGCCGTAAGAGAACAAATTCACGCAGGTTGTAACTTAGTCAAAATAATGGCCACTGGCGGCGTAATGACCCCAGGTGTTAACCCCGAAGATGCGCATTATAATGCCGAAGAAATGCTATCAGGCGTAACCGAAGCACACCGTTTTAACAAACGCACTGCAAGCCACGCACAAGGTACAGAAGGTATTTTAAATGCGGTTAATGCGGGCATAGACTCCATCGAGCATGGCATATTCTTAACTCAAGAATGTATAGAGCTCATGCTAAAGGCTGGCACTTATATAGTACCAACATTTGCCGCATTATATAATATATTAGATAATGTCGATAATTTGGAAGGCCCCAAAATGCCCGATTTTATCATCGAAAAATGCATGCGAATTGGCGAAACACATAAAGCCTCAATTAAGCTTTTTTACGAAGCAGGTGGCAAATTAGCAATGGGTACAGATGCAGGCACACCGCATAATAAGCATGGTAAAAACGCCGATGAACTGCGCCTAATGCACCAAAATGGCATTAACAATTTGGATTGCCTGCGTATTTCAACCTTTAATGGCATCGATTTAATGGGGCTCAAAAACCACGGGCTAATTAAACAAAACTACGCTGCCGATTTGTTAATCGTCAATGGCAATCCATTAGACGATATAGAAATGGTAGCAAACACCCAAAACCACGCCATGATATTTAAAGCAGGCAAGCTTATATAATTTCCAATATCTGAACAAAACAACAAAAAACGCCCTCTTGAGTTATCAAGAAGGCGCCTATCATAATCTAGTTTTTAAACTACATTTTTGCTTTGTCAGTAACAATACTTGTCCAAGCGCCTACTGGTGCTTTAGAAATAATACCACCACCAGCATCTAACAAAACATCAACAGTACGTTGATAATCTGCCTCATCTAACGAACCGTCAGAACCGGCGGTTAGTTTAGATATCTCACGCATCATACGGCGTTGATGCTCTTCAGTTTGAGCGCCAGAGGCATCATTTTCAAGTATAATATCTGCTGCCTCATCTGAGTTAGCCGAAGCATATGCCCAACCTTTCATTGAAGCGCGTACAAAACGGGCCATTTTATCAACAAATGCAGGGTCCTTTAAACTGTCTTCATGTACATAAATACCATCTTCAAGCGTCGCAACACCTTGGTCTTCATACTTAAAAGTAACTAAATCTTCAGCTTTAAGCCCAGCATCAATAATCTGCCAATATTCATTATAAGTCATAGTCGAAACACAGGCCGCTTGCTTTTGCAAAATAGGGTCTACGTTAAAGCCTTGTTTTAATACAGTTACACCATCTGCACCACCATCGGTCGAAAGGCCAAGCTTACTCATCCAACTAAAGAAAGGATATTCGTTGCCAAAAAACCATACGCCAAGGGTTTTACCTTTAAAGTCTGCGGGTGTTTTAATGCCACTGTCTTTACGGCAAGTCAGCATCATACCAGACGATTTAAATGGTTGCGCAATGTTAACCAATGGCACACCTTTTTCACGGGTTGCTAACGCCGATGGCATCCAGTCTAAAATCACATCAGCACCACCACCTGCAATAATTTGTGCGGGCGCAATGTCTGGGCCACCTGGTTTTATAGTCACATCTAAATGTTCACTTTTATAAAAACCTTTGTCTTTTTAGTCATAATATCCCGCAAATTGCGATTGTGTAACCCACTTCTGCTGTAGGGTAACCTTTTCTGCTGCCATTGCGGTAAATGCT
>JABSRY010000042.1 GCA_013214985.1 Hyphomicrobiales bacterium | reverse complement strand
GCATATCTGCAACCACAGCAAGCGACCGCTCACCGCGCACAAATAACTCATTATCTTGTTGAAATTTATTGTTCATCTGGTTAAACTCATTTTTTTAATCAAATTTTGGGGTTTATTTTGAAAGAAGTTAATATTGAGATTGCACCAAAGTATTTAAAATTTGTCAAAATCGCAGTCATACTTTGGTCAATAATTCTATTGCCCGTTTTCGGTTTAGGTCTGATTTTATTTCTCATTTATTTTTCCTATAAAAAGAGAATACTAAATCGTACTAAAATTGTTTTTAGTGTAGAAGAACGAATTGTGAAATTCTACAAAGGTGGTTGGTTTGTAGTCGATGATGATACGATTCCAATAAATTCAATTGATAACATCAAACTCGACCGCTCGTTGATTGGAAACTTATATAATTCCGTTGGCATAACTATTGAAACAAGATCTGAAAAATACAAACTCCCATATGTTTCAGCTCAACAAGCAGAAGAGTTTCGAAAAGCATTTATTGAGCTACAACACTAAAATAGTGCTTTGCTGATTACCGTCATCAATTGATATAGACCGACGACAATTACACCACCTAATATTGTTACCAAAACATCAGTAATATCAGGTCTGCCACCTGTAAATTTGTCAATGACAATTTCCTTGCCAATGGCGGCGCCAATAACAATTCCAAGCGTAATGATAATACCTAGTGGCATAAAAGCGCCTGCAATAGCACCACCACCTAGTAAATGCATCGCTTTGTCAATTGGCATAAATTTTAAGATATTCATAATATTTTCCTTTCTATGGTTTGTTAATTTGGCCATCACGTGGCATTGTTTTGTTATATAAATCAACAATCACCTGTTTTAGTGAAAGTGCAGTGCCACCCCCGCGCATTTTTATCAACGCACGTGCTAGATTGAATAATTCCGCCATACCATGTTTTTTAAGTTCCGCCGCCATATGGAACTCGTCCATTTCTGGGTTATATTTATAAATATGAGAAAGGCTCGTAATCAACACAGCACGTAAAACGTCAATGTCGGTTGGCCAAGCTTGGCGTAATGTCCGAACGGCGGCTTTAAAGTTTTTAACGCCATGTTGTTTAATGGATTTTTTACAAGCGGTCACCGCAACCACAACATTTAGCCCCTTATCACCAGTATATCTAGCAACAATACAATTGACCTCCTCTAACGCTATATTCAAAGCAAGTGATTCAGGGTCTTCTGCAGCAATGGCGGCTATATGTTTTTCAACGGCACTAATACCTTTTCTCTTGCTGTTAATTTCAACAAATGTTTTTGCTTCACCCTTAACTTCATCATGGCTCTTAAAAACCAAGGCAGGCACTTCTGTAATTTGGGGGTGTAGTTTTGCTGCGGCCACTCTATGTTGGCCATCAACAACGTTAAAAGTATCATCAGAGCGCAAAGCCAATGTAACAGGCTGGAAATTACGCCAATTAAAATTTTTCAATATATCGTTGACATGTTTTTCACTTTCTTCACGTTGGTAAGCACGGTCAACCTTAATTAAATCAACATTTACCCAACCAAGTTCGGGCAATTCACCCACATTTTCACTATTTTTAAGTTCCAATTTCATGCTGTTTTCTCCTTTTTAGCCCGTTTAATCCAAGCTTTTAACGCTTCAATAATTGGCATCGCCTCATGCCCTTCAAGCATATCCGCAGGCTTGGTAATATTTGTATTGCGAGTAGCTGGTAATTGTTGGCTAATAAATTTAAACAGTCCTGGGCGTCCTGGCACTCTTACCGCACCAAGACCTTCAAGCACTGTCCATTGGCGGTAAATCTTGCGAACATATGCCTTATTTGATGCTTTAAAGAATTTCTTATTGGCTGATTTCTTAGGTATAAAGCCTTTAGATTTAAATTCTTCAACCACAACAGCAAGTTGATCGTCAGACAATTTTGTGCAACTATTTTTACCAGTCACACGTTCCAATAAAAACCTATATGCCCCGTCATCCATTTTAGTTTGCTTTTTGGCAATGTGGATTTTGGCTATTAATGCATTACGATTCGTCATGTTCAACCCCTTCAACGAAAGCAAAGAATTCATCCTCGCAATCATCCAAATAAGGGTGGATTTGTTCAATTGCAGAAGCTGCAGACCAAAATATCAAAAAAGACAAACCCAAAATAAGCTCAAGGAATTTTGAAGCAATCCAATACACGATTTTTCCACAAACCCCAATTATATACCAGATCATGCCTATCAATTTTCTAAACATTTGCGGTCTCCTCTTTTAACTTTTCAATTTCATCTTCTAAATTTGTGATATTTTTTTTCAAACCTACTATTTCTAGTTCTAGTCGTTCTTTCTCATATCCAAGCTCATCAACTTGACTGGAATTTTCCATTTCCCAATTATCTTGTTGGTCTTGAAAGTCATAAAATTTTCCAATAAACAACTGGATAATTTCGTCATTACTGGTTCTGAAATGTCGAACCAACTCTACGAATGAATAACCACGTAAATATCTCTGGCAAGTCATACCCATTACGCCGCCTCCGATCTAAGAGATGCTCGAATCTCATTTTCGTCGAATAAATGTTTTTCAAACTCCCATTTTTCAATTTTTCCAACATCACAATGTATGCGTAAAGGACAATCATCACCAATCAACATGATGAGGATTATATTAGTTTGCCTAAAGTCAAAAATATGCGGATATTCAATATAAGTACGTGACCCCCTGGGGTTCAAAATACTATTATTGGCTCCAAGTTTAATTAAAATGTCACGAGTGTTTGGATAGTCAGGTAGAGCTGCCAGCTCACTAAAAACTTGTTTGCCAATCAATGTCGATTTATTCGGTAGCCCATTATTTCTAAAGCCATGAGGTATGTCATTTTTAAAAGTCAAACTACGTGAGCCATAATGAAACCCTTCTGCATCATATTTATCTGCTACCGCAAACCATTGTTTATGTATGGCTTCACAAACAGTAATATGGTTGTAGATGTCAATTTTCATCTGGCCAGCCACTAAATGATAAGTTTGTAACATCATGCAGCTCCTTCTACAGAAGCAATATCAAGCGAAATCGCAATATATTTGCCATGCTTATCGCGCTCATAAAAACGGACATAACTCTTGCTGCCCGAAACTTGAATAGAGTCGGCAATGGCTTCCATTGCCTTATCCCATTCAGGGTCATTCATTTTATGTTTACGAAGTCCTAAAATACGACTGGTCGAAACTTTACCTTCCTTATCCACTTGAAAGGCATCATTAATCAAAACTTGAATATTATGGTTAGATCCCTTTTGCCACCGTTGGATGCATTCATCAATCATATGTTTGGCAATCTGCAGGCGTTCATCAAAATGGATATGTTCGGCAATAGTGCGTTGTACTTTATAGCGGCCATCATAGCTTAAAAGCGTTACATTGCCTTTTTCTCCACCTAATTTAATGCCATATTTACTTGCAGATAATTGTAGAAATTGCGCAATTTCATCAAATGCATCATCTTTTACGGTTGCGAGTATGGACTGCGTTTTTTCTGCATTGCGAATGAGCTTTTTAACCACTTTATCGCGGGCCTTGTCGATATCCTGAATTTTTTCAACACGAACATAATCGCCCTTGGCATTTTCCCAAAAACCTTTTGGTGGTAATATCACAGATTCATCTACCATATTGTCATTGGCGTTATCAGTGTTGTTTTTTGCGTTTAATTTTGTCATTTTCTGTTCCTTAAATTTATGCAACTTTGTTAAAAGTGAGGTTTATCCAATTGAAATGTGCATCCAGTTTTTTAAGTGTGTAATCAAATTGGCTGTCTTTTTTGCGCTTCATCTCAACACCATTCAGTGCCCAGCACGCCATCGGAAATGTGCGATCTACACGCGCTACAATTATTTTCATTGGGAGTTCAGTGTATTTTTCGGCCAAATATAAATAAGATATAATAGCCTGATTGGCGATAAACCTTTTTGGACAGGCTTTAATGGATACAATGTTATATTCATCACAAACTACTGCCAATATATCATCTAATTGAATAAAATTATTCATGCGGCATCCCCTCCATTTTTATCAAATGGAACAACATTTCTATTTTTGTATTCCGATAATTCCGTCACATTCTCAAGATCAACATTTGCCATATAATTTTCATTATTTTGACACCGTGTTTCAAAATTAACGGCCATCCGAAACCATTCATCTAACATTTTAAAAACAACAGGAAGGCCAAGATCATTGATAACCACTACACCAGAATCAAACGCCTCTTTTTCAAGCATCTTTTTGTATCGCAATATATCTTGTGCTAAATTATTGTTATTAAGCGGCATCTTCAATCTCCTCATTATCTTGTGTTGCTGCGGGTTGTGGTTCTAACGGTGGCTTGCAGTTGGCCTTGTTCAACAAACAGGTGTTACAAGCACGCCATTGCTTAAAATCATGTGGGCTAGAAGTTGGCATGTCACGACTAGATAAATCGTCACATTTCTCAACGCTGATTTCTTCGCCAGTATGTGGACATTCAATTTGTCCCGTTAAATGCTTCAAAATTGCAATTTCCATCTTGGCGGTTTTACCTGGATATTTGCCGTGATACGCAAGTGATAGGGAAGTGCGGTTATAACCAATTCTTTTTGCTACAGCAGAAATATTGGTTTTTTTAATTTCAACTTTGAGTATTTTCAAAACTTCTGGACTTAAGAGATTGCGCATAGAAACACCTCCTTAGAATTACGATCATAAATTTCATTCTGGTTGGCTGCCTTGCGTAATACAGGCGGTAAATGGCCTAGATTTCGTATAAGCGAGTAACGTTTAAACCCATTGCTTGTGAGCTTGGTAGATGGTTCACGGCGTTTGAGTAAAATCAAATACTCTGCCTGTGTTAACGCTTTTACATAACGCTGCGCGTTGTTAATCGGGTCTTTTTCACTGCCATCACGTGCAATTTCTAGTAATTCATTGATGGTGAATTTTTGTAATATTTGCATAGCACGCCAAAGCCTAGTTCTAAATGCCTGACGTTTTGGCGCATATACACCAGTACGCGGTTTAATCATGCCCGATTTAAGCTTATGGCCACTTTGCTTATGCTTGATGCCCGTCGTTGTTAATTGATAACAACCTTTTTCAATGCGTTCTAAGCATCCGCGATATATTAAATTTGTAGCCGCTCTAGAAATAGCTTTTCTCGAGAGATCAGTTAAGGCCTGCAACTCATCAATGGTCAAGCAAGTACCCACTTCAAGCATAGCAATAAGCTGATTAACATTTTTAGCACTATCGATTTTTTCCGTCATATCAACTTCCCCCTATACGTTTTCTGGAATAAAAATTGGCTTGCCTGTTGCACGATCATTCATGAGTAATTCACCGCGCATGTCTTTTAAACCGACCAGTTCAAGTCCGTTACGTTTGCCAAATTTTTCAATATTGACCACGGCTTCTTTCATTTCTCGGCTAAATCCAAGGCTATGTTTTTCGGTAAAACCAATTAAACTATCATCGGCAGGAATTTCGCTAATACCGTTAATGAACAACTTGCAGTCATCAAAATCTAACGGTGTAAATTGAACATATTGTCCAACACGACTTGCAATTTGCGGGGCTTTGGTCAGATTATCGCGTACTTTACCCATACCAACCAAAATCACCGGTATTTCTAAATGGTCAGTCAAATCACGCAAAGTCTCTAGTAAATCCAATTTTCGAGAAATATGATCCGCTTCATCAACGATAATCGCTAAATTACCACCATCACGTTGTGCCTGCACATATCTACTATCCAATGCCTTTATTGCTTGAGTAAACATTTTCTTGAACATATGGTTTGGGTCAATATGCAAAGCATCCAACAGTTCCGATAACATCCAATTGGGTGTCCACTGTTTTTTTGCTCGTATAAAGATACAATTATTCTTTGTTGCCCAGCTATTTAATGTGCGGGTTTTGCCAAGTCCGGGTTTACCATCAATCACCATAAAACAGGCTTCACTTGCGCCCCGTTTTTCTAGCTTCCCCATACCATCCAAAAATCGTTGGGTATTTTTTGTTTGAATAAAATTTGACCTCATGCTACTTTCTCCATTGTTTCGGAGTAAGTGTCGAGCATATCTCTTATGACGGTGACAGGCACGCCACTTACTTCCATATAATCGCGTTGACTGCGAATTGTTAAATCTTCTCTCATTACAGTGTAATAATGATCGTTAAGCCGTTCTGGCTGTTCTCTGAAATATTTCATCACATCTATAAAATGGCTAAACATTGGATAACCATTTTTGTTCATACGTGGCGCGGCCTTAGTTTTTGGCTTGGCTGTTGCATTTGACCCTTGCTTGGCAAGTAAAGGTTCTTGATTGTCATTAATGGTCACGGTAGGGCTAATCATCTTCATTTCTTGCTCACGGTTCATATCCAAATATATATTTGGATTAAGCTCAAGCTCAGCCTCAATTTTATGTTCATTAATCAGTTTTAAGCGACCTTTAGCGCGAGTCTCACTTGCTTTGCGTTCCATAGATAGCGGAATATAACGTTGTTTATTGCCTTCAAATTTGGCAATGCAAATCAAGCGGCCAAGCTCTTCACCATCACGGGTTCTTTCAATCTCACGAATCCAAGTTTGAGATGGGTCATGCATGTCATAGCCAACAGCAACCCTGTCACCATCATATTGTTCAAGCTCAATGGCAAAATAACTATTAGAATGCAGACTCAACATACAACGCTGCACGGTGCGAACTTCATAAGGGCGGAATAGGTCATCCGCTTCATCTGCAGTCACAACAATTGGTTCAAACTCATTTTCTTCAATTGCAAATTCCCACATTTCATTAGGTGTCATATGCCGAATTTTACCAGTTTCAGGATCAGCCGTTTTTGGTAATGAGGATTGTGGGCGATTGTTATATTCATCCACATAGTCATTCACAGCCTCAATAAACTCTTTCCAAGTAGGCAATGTTTTAGAAGTACCAAATTGATTCAATTCCTTGCGAGTAACTTTATGAACTCTCTGAGCGGCCATTCTGTCCATATCCTTGCCCATATAGGTTTTAAATCCTTTGGCCACTACATCCCAATGTTTGTTAAAGCTTTCAATCACACCACGAGATTGCGAGTGTAATGGTCTTGAATGGTGCGGTGTCGTACCGAGACGGCCTAATTGCGTACCTGTTCATAGGTAGGAATAAACATATCCGTTAAATTTTGCTTTTTTGCAAATCTTTCCATGCTGCGTAATGCTTCAGCCATTTTTGGCTTTGCAGGGCGTGCATAAAATTTAAGATACCCAAAAAACCATTCCGGTATAGGCTCTTTTTTGCGGCTAAGTTTTGGTGCAAGCGCATATTTACCATGATTAAGCCACAAAGACCGCCAATTAATAAATGTCCGAACCGATATTCTACAAGTATTGCTACTGCGGTCATTGGCAATAATTAAGTTACTGCAAAGGCTTTTAGCCAATTCTTGTTGTGCATATAGGTTTGCAGGGTTAACAGGGTCACATTCATAATTTTTAAATTCATTCAACAAAAACAATCTTGCAGCCATCACATCTCGTTGACGATCCTTCAAACTCGTTACATCTATTTTAACAATGTCACGGGCTGGTTTAGGTTTAGAATCGTTACCAGTAACACAATGTGATGGCGCAGTAACTGTCGATTTTGGCAAAGGGATCGGTAATTTGGTTTCTTCTACCATTTTTTGGTGTAAATAATGCTTCTTAATATCCGCTTGGAACTCTGGCATAGAGGCAAAGAAATCATAATGAACTTCTTGACCGCCGCCACGTGTTTTACGCTTTCGTAGAAATATTGAATTTTCTTGATTTTCTATTTTATGTAGCTTTAAAATTGAACCTTTTATACTTGCCACCCAAAAAATTGATTTAACAGCAGCAAGCTCTTTATGACTATAATATTTTATATATCCTGTATCGCTCATAACAATTGCTCCAATTTACATGTGATGTTTTGCAAATCATATTTTTCGGGCATTTGATTCAAATATTCATCTAAAATAGCGCATCTAAAGCTAGGGCCATTATCAATGTAAATTTGTTCAGCAATTCCAAAATGATCTTCTAATTCAGCAATTATTTTATGCCGATCATTCAAAATAATTTTGTTTCTAATCATCATCTTTTCCACTTCAATCTGGCTGTTTTCTTTCGGGCTTGTAGATCTTCAAGCCGCGCTTCAATCAACGCTTCGATAAAAGCTCAGTCTCATGCATTGGAATTTCACAATTAATTCTGCGGTGTGGTGGTTTTACTCTAAAATAACATACTGGTGAGAAATTTGGGTCATTGTCATCACGCCAATTTCCCATACCATTGTGGCTCTGTATTTTTGCACCATTTAAATGTTGTAAATACACATCTCCGTGTTTCTCAATACATACTGCAATACGTTCTTGTATTCCCCATGTGCCAAATTTATTTACATGTTCAATTAAGGAAATTTTTTGTTTGATTAATTGTGCTTCCATTATGCGGCCCTCTTTTTTGACTTTACTTTTGAGGAAGCAATTTCATTAAAATTAGATTGGCCATTAAACTGAACTAAGCCAAGCTCAAGAAGAAACTTTAAATCCTTACGTGTTAATGGAAAATAGACATGAGTCTTATTAGTTTTACAAAAACCAACTAATTCGATGAGCGAATTGCCATCACCAGAAGGCTGTGCAAAAACAAATTTAGCTTTTAATGGTGTTTTAATTAATTGATGTGAGCGCAAAAAATTATATACAATATCATACTTTATTTTCATTTTATGGGCGATGTCTAAAGGCCGTAAACCTGTGTTATGTAAGTGCAATAACTCAGTTTTAACTTCATCATCTAATATATGTATGTTCTTCATTTTCTATCCGTTTCTTGAGGTTTCTTTGGTATGTTAAAGGTACGCAATACTAAGGTTAAAAATTAAGCCGCTTTTAGACCTTGTTTGAATCGCCTCTTGCTTATATAATTCTCATATGGTTGTGGTTTAAGGCGCTCGCCTTTGCTGTCATATCTTGAAGGCCATATTTTTTTGGGGTGCATTCCAAGCTCTTTTGCAATTGCTTGCTCACCTTTAAAATATGCTTTGTCAGTAGCATTCTGGCATTCTCGGGGTCTCAATCCATTACGTCGTTCAACTTCGACAATGGATAAGCCTTTTTCTTCAAGTAGAAATTTAATTTTCGCGACACTAAAGTCTTTCTTTTTAGCCACATTCATCTCCTGATATATACAGACGGGCATGTCTGTTTTTTTTGGGGGTTAACCTAAGTAATATAATTTAACATACGAGATATATCACTTACTTACAAGTAATATCACGGGTTAATTGTTATATATCGCTAATATTGCTATTTTGTTTATAATTTTCAAATAGTTAGTATGTGCATAACTGTAAGTAAAGCTATGAAACACGATCAATTTATTTTGCGATTAAAAAAAATAATAGGTAGACAAAGTATAAGAGGTTTTGCACAAAATGTTGGAATTAATGATGGTACTTTACGCAGTATATTAAAGGGATCAAAACCTTCAATAGAGATAGCAGCGGCCATATGCGAGTATGCAAATGTCAGCTTGGATTGGCTAATTATCGGAAAAGAAGCATCTGATAAGAACATTAAAATACCGCGTCATAATTTATCGTTGTCGGCTGGTGGCGGCTCTCCTGTAGATGAAGCAGAATTAATCGATTACGTTCCATTCACCAGTGAATTTTTTCAAAAAAAACTACCTTATGTTGACGTGAAAAATCTTATTATATTTGATGCTTTAGGTGACAGTATGGAACCTACAGTCCATAATAATGATTTAATAATGGTAGATATGAGTAAATCTGTACTAATGGATGGAGTTTATGCTTTTACAATTGATAATTCAGCCTATATCAAGAGACTCCAAACGGGTATAAATGAAGTAATTATTAGATCTGATAATCATGAGCTGTATCCACCCCTTAGAATAAAAAATGAAGATCTAAATAGCATTAAAATTATTGGAAAAGTTATCTGGAAAGGTAGTATATTTGGGCGATAAGTTCAAAGTTTAATAAATAAATACATTAAGCTAAAATTTAATATTTTTATTATAAAACAATTACTTATCTATACTTTGAATTAACAGCATAACTTTGAATTGAGTTCAAAGTTATGCATTATTTTACTTTGTACTTTAATCGTATTATTTGTTATTTTTATTCCGCTAAAAATTAAATTTTCTAAAATGAATCAAAGTGATAGATAATGAGTGAATAATGATAGCAGAATGACAGTATTATGCTAAAGAATGGACTGTTTTGATAGCATTCTCTATCATTCTATGCAAAAAGTCCAAAATGTAAAACACCCCTCAAACCCTTAGTACAATTTAACCTTAGCCAATTTACCCCAGTGCAGAATGATAGACCCCCCCACACTTAGTTATGATAATTGATTGTAATGAACATTCCAACTAATATGCCGCGCCTAAAGGGCTTTCGTTATCCACGTGAGATAATTGCTTATGCCGTCTGGGCTTATTATAGGTTCCCATTGAGCACTGCTGATGTTGAAGATTTGTTGGCGGCTCGGGGTGTGATTGTTAGCCGAGAAACTATCCGGCTTTGGGTCAATCGTTTTGGGCAACACTTTGCAAACTGCATCAGCCGGGATAGGCCTCGTTCCGAACTATAAATGGCACATGGATGAAGT
>JABSRY010000419.1 GCA_013214985.1 Hyphomicrobiales bacterium | reverse complement strand
AGCTGGAAAAAAATATTGAAATCGGCGCACAGGATTGCCATGCAGCATTTAGTGGTGCACACACAGGCGATATATCAACCGAAATGCTTACAGATATAGGTGTTACTGCAGTAATACTCGGCCATAGTGAACGCAGAGCAGATCACGGAGAAAGTTCAGCATTAGTAATGGAAAAAGTAGCAGCCGCTCAACGGGCTGGCTTACTGGCGATTGTATGTGTTGGCGAAACACAAACTGAGCGCGAAGCAGGGCAGGCGCTTAACGTCGTTTCTCGTCAAGTGTCAGAATCTATTCCGCAAGATGGTTCAAACGCAGACAATATTGTCGTTGCTTATGAACCTGTTTGGGCAATCGGCACAGGCCTTACGCCAACAGCAGATGATATTGCAGAAATGCATGACAATATTAGGGATCTGCTTAAAGGCATGTTCGAACGTGATGGCGATAAAATGCGTATTCTATATGGCGGTTCAGTTAAAGGCGCAAATGCTAAAGAACTAATGGCCATTCCGAACGTAAATGGCGCATTAGTTGGTGGCGCCAGCCTAAAAGCCGATGATTTTTTCGAAATTGTCAAACAAGCATATTTAGATTAATCAAATGCCAACATGTTTTATTGCATGAATAATGGATGGAAGAGCGAGTTCGGCGGCTTCATAGCCTAGTTCATAAAGCTCTTCTGCTCTGTCAAATTCAAACACGCCAATATGTTCTACATCTGGCGTTATAATTGCGTCAGGTGGGTCACCCGCTAACCGTGTTCTAGCAATGCGGTCTTGCATTATATTAAACGATGCCATCGTAACTGAAGCAATATTAGGTTCATCTGTTTTAACGCGACCCAAGCCCTTTTTAACTGCTTTTATCAAGCCATCAGTCGTTACTTTATCGGCTAATTCTTCGTGTATTTCGATTTGGCTTTTTGCTAAATAAATAGCCGATGACAGCCCGAAAGCAATTACAATACGGGCGCCAAAAGCCCGACAAACAGATACAGGGATTGGGTTAACCAACGCGCCGTCGGTTAGCCATCTTCCATCAACATCTACAGGTGAAAAAACACCAGGCATGGCAAAGCTTGCTCTAATTGCGGGGATGATTGAGCCTTCTCGTAACCAAATTTCGTGCCCAGTAGCCAGTTCGGTGGCAATCGTTATGAACGGAATTTCCAGGTCATCAAATGTGATACCTCCCAGATACTTGTCCAATTCAGAAACTAAACGCCCACCATGAATAATACCACCACCCAACCGCACATCCATAAAAGAAAACATGCGTCGTTTGGTCATAGAAAAAGCAAAATCTTTAAGTCGGTCAATTTTGCCAGCGGCAAAACACCCACCAGCGACAGCACCCATTGAAGTACCACAAATTAAATCAGGTTTAATACCCGCATCAGTCAAAAATGCTAGCATGCCCAAATGTGCCCACCCTTTGGCAGCACCGCCGCCAAGCGCAAAGGCAATAAATGGTTTTTGACGAGCTTGCATAAACGAATCCAATTTATAGTTTATTTAATATAAGCACAAAAAAAGCCATAACAAAAATATTATGGCTTATTTCTAGTTATTTACCGAGGTCACACAATGGTCGGGTTCGGCGCATCCCCATAAACTTCTTTAGGGTCAAAGGTTTTTTCATCTTCTTTATAAACTAATTTCAAGTTTTCTGTTGGTGTTTCTCCAGTGGGAATAGAGCGGTAAAAACAGCTCATATAACCAACATGGCAACTTGCACCAGAACCCGTTACAGATACTCTAAGCCAAATTGCATCTTGGTCATCATCTATACGCAAATCGACAATTTTTTGCACCAACCCAGACGTAGCGCCTTTGTGCCATAAAACCTTACGAGAACGGCTCCAATAATGGGCCTCACCAGTTTCAATGGTTTTAATTAATGCATCTCTATTCATGTAACCTAACATCAAAACATCACCAGTTTTATCGTCTGTAGTTACACAAACAATAAGCCCGTCATTGTCAAATTTTGGTGCAAGGTCAAACGCTTCTTCAACTTGTTCAATTGTTAAGCGTTTTGCAAATGGCGCGTTATTCTCGGACATAATATGTAACCTAATATTTGCTTCTAATCATCATCATAAAAGCAGCTTTCATTTCTGGTGTGTTATATTCACCGCGGAATTGTGTGGTAATCGTATCAACATTAGATTTCATTACACCACGCATGCTCATGCATTGATGTTCAGCTTCAATAAACACGGCTATGCCGCGCGGTGACATTGCTTCTTCCAATGCGTTTGCAATCTGAGCAGTCATGGTTTCTTGTGTTTGTAAACGTCGTGCAAAAATATCTACAACCCGTGCAATTTTAGAAATACCAACAACAGCTTTGCTTGGAATATAAGCAACATGTGCCATCCCAATAAAAGGTGCTATATGATGCTCACAATGTGAATTAAAATCAATATCACGAAGCAATACAATATCGTCATAGCCACCAACGTCGCCAAATGTGCGGCCTAAAGCTTTAAGTGGGTCAGCGCCATAACCGCTAAAATATTCTGTATAGGCGTTAACAACGCGCTTGGGTGTGTCTTTTAAACCTTCACGGGTTGGGTCGTCACCTGCCCATGCTAACAATGTGCGTACAGCAGTTTCAGCTTCTTCTCTACTTGGTTTAACTACATTACTCATAGGGTCTTAGCCTTTCATTTTTAATAGCTCTGTCGAACAATTGGAGCCCTCTTTTTTATAACAATCTATTGAATATAAAAACAACTAGGGTATAAAGTGAAAACATAATATTTTCAAGTTTTGAATCCAATTTAGTGCAGAAAAAATGATCAATAAAGTATATAGCGATAAAATTATAAAATATGCGGCTAATATTCCTTTACAAAACCGTTTAGAAAACCCAAATTCAACGGTTTCAAAACGTAGTATTTTTTGTGGCAGTCATATAGAAATTGATGTTACCGCTAAAGATCAGGTGATTGTGGAATTTGGTCAAACAATCAAAGCATGCGCCTTGGGCTCAACGGTAGCGACTATAGTTTCAAGCAATGTTATCGGCGCAACATTTGATGAAATTAAACTCGCACATCAACAAATGTTGGCCATGTTAAAACAGGGAGGTAAACACCCTACAGGCAAGTTTTCTGAGCTTATGTTGCT
>JABSRY010000418.1 GCA_013214985.1 Hyphomicrobiales bacterium | reverse complement strand
TAGCAGAATATACACCAATTGCACTGGCACGACCCGTTGTAACCTTTTTAACAGTTTGGTATTTATCCCATTTATAAGCTCGTAATGTAGCGCCAAGTAAAACACTATCAGCCGCAATAACCTCATGCCCAATTACAAAACTCACCTCATCAGAAATTATTTGCGCAGCACCAAAAGCATTTGCACCCGTATCCATTAAATTTTCTTCATTGGCTTCATCAATTTTACCAAGCCCCGCAATAATAATTGCATCAAGTTTGGTTTTATTGGGTGCAATAATATTAAGTGTTGTTGCAGAATCAGCTTTAAACTTTGCCACTTTAATGGCGCGTGCAATTTGCCCATCAGTCGCTTCATTGGCAATAGCTGCTTGTTCGTCTAAGAGAACAAGTCCATCATTATCTTGATATGCAAAATAAATTGCGGTGCCACTATTTGGCAATTCAGTTAAGTTATTAAATGTATATTTCAAAATGCTCTCCATTAGATTCTCTAGGTTAGAACATGGCGATAAAATATGATGATTTCAAGTGATAATATTTGATGTTTATGTTCGTAAAGAAAATATTCAAAATATCTCAACAAAATTGAATAAATCGACAGATTTTAATAATAAATTTAATTTAGATTCGACTTTGTCGCAATGCCGCCTTATTGATAATATAGTAAATATTTTACTAGCCTAACGTCTAGTAATAGCACAATAAAAACGAGGGTTATAATGCAATTCGTCTCTAGTTCAGTTAAAAAAATCCATGTTGCATTCATTGTTTCAATATTAGTTTTTCTAGCAATAACCACACCAGCGCTTGCCAAAAGCAAAGTAAAAGTCTTGGTTGGTAAAGATGGCATCACCGAATATGATATTAAAATTAGGTCAAATTACACACTCATCGTTACAGGCAAAACTTCGACAGCAAAAAACAGATCGCGTATCCGTAAAAAAACGATAGAAGTACTAATAGACGAAAAAGTAAAAATCATAGCCGCTACAAATGCGGGCATAGGCCTAGTTTCTGGCGAGATTAGCAGGCGCGTTAGCGGTTTTGCAAGAAGCAATAAAATGAGCACAGCCCAACTTGCAAAAATCTTTAAAGCCCGCGGCAGCAACATTTCAACGCTAAAACAAATTTTTAAAAGCAGCCTATTATGGGGCGCACTTGTTCGCCAAAAATATGGTAGTTCAGCCAGTGTTAGCGAAAAACAAATAGATGCTGCAGCCAGTAAAACCCATAAAAAACAAACCGTTTATGATTTACAGCATATTATTTTAAAAATGCCATCCAATGCGAGCCGTGCTAAACGCAACAAGCGCTTGGCAGATGCAAAAATAGTAAGAGAAAAATTCACAAAATGCAGTCGTATAAGAACGCTAACCTCAAATCTTGGCCGCGTCGAAGTAAAGTCAAAACCAAACACTAGCCTTAGTTCTTTAAATTCTGGCCAACGTAATTTAATACGCAACGCAAGTATAGGCACGGTTACAAAAGCCCGCCGCATAAAAGGCGGTGTAGAAATGTTTGCCATTTGCAAAAAAGATAAAGCACATTCAGCAAAAGCCAGAAAAATAGCGCAAAACAAGTTAGTTCAAACCAAATTCGGCAAACTTGCAGAAGACTATCTTAAGCAATTGCGTACACAGTCAAATGTGCAATATAAATAATTTTCAAAATATGAGGTGTTGAATGTCAAATTCACAACTTCCTCCCCTAGCACTAACTTGCGGTGATCCGTCGTCCATCGGCGGCGAGCTAACCCTAAAAGCATGGCTAGATAAAGGCCTAAAAGGCATCGCACCCTTTGTGTATATTGGCGATGCGAATCATTTGCAAAATATAGCCGATATATTAGAGTATAAAATACCCTTTCAACAGATAAGTACCCCAAGCGAAGCAACCGAAATTTTCAGCCATTCACTACCCGTGCTACAGCAAGATTTAACAGTTAATTCGGTTTTAGGTCAACCAAGTTCAGACAACGCACCCGCGGTTATAAAGTCAATAGAAACCGCCGTAGAGCTAACTCAAAATAAGCAGTGCCGCGTGGTCGTAACCAACGCAATTGCCAAAAATATCTTGTATGATGCAGGTTTTAAATATCCAGGCCATACAGAGTTTTTAGAACATTTAGCCAATAGCAATGCGGCGAGCAAAAAGTATAAATCGGTAATGATGTTGGCATGCAGTCAATTGCGCGTTGTGCCAATCACCATCCACATTCCGCTAATGCAAGTCGCCGAAAAATTAACGGCCGATCTAATTTATGATACCGCAAAAATTGTCGCAGACGATCTTAAAAAATGGTTCAAAATCGACAATGCAAAAATGGTGTTTACAGGCCTAAACCCACATGCGGGCGAGGCGGGTTCCATGGGCAAAGAAGATATAGAAATCATCATACCAGCAGTCGATCGCTTGTTAGCAGATGGCTTTAACGCCAAAGGGCCACTACCTGCCGATACTATGTTTCACCAAGCAGCCAGAGCAAATTACGATGTGGCGTTAGGCATGTATCACGACCAAGTGCTAATCCCCATCAAAACATTAGATTTTGATAAAGGCGTTAACGTAACGCTCGGTTTGCCGTTTATCCGCACCTCGCCAGATCATGGTACCGCGTTCGATATTGCAGGCAAAGGCATCGCGCGCCCAACTAGCCTAATTGCAGCATTGAAACTTGCCCATAAAATGGCTAATAATGCGCTAATATAATTTGAATGGAAATAAAGTGACCAATAAATTAGCAATGGATGGGCTTCCACCACTTCGCGAAATAATCGAAAAGCATAAATTAGCCGCCAAAAAATCACTCGGTCAAAATTTTCTGTGCGACCTAAATTTAACATCAAAAATAGCACGCTATGCGGGCAGCTTAGATGGCGTAACCGTTGTAGAAATCGGCCCAGGGCCAGGCGGGTTAACCCGCGCATTGCTAATGGATGGTGCAAAAAAAGTCATTGCAATAGAAATGGATCCCCGCACCCAAGGCGCGCTAGATGAAATTTCAGCACACCATAATGGCAAGTTAGAAGTAGTTTTTGGCGATGCTCTAAAAGTAGATATCAAAGACAGGGTCGAAGGCCGCGTAAAAATCATCGCAAAACTACCTTATAATGTCGCCACACAATTAATACTAAATTGG
>JABSRY010000417.1 GCA_013214985.1 Hyphomicrobiales bacterium | reverse complement strand
AGAGCCGTACCTTAGCCGGGCAGAAATTTACGTAACCCTTTGCAAATCAATGCAGAATTTCCAGGATTTGTATTTTTGGAAAATAAAATTTGTTGCTATCGCTATTTTTCAATTAAAAATAGCCTGACTAAATCCAATTCTGACAGCTTAAATGCGGTAATTTGGGTATTTTACCAGATGCTGTCCCATAGGAATTAGATAAAACCAGGCAAGTAAGCTTGGTGAGGAACGGATTTTATTAATGGCGGTGCATTTGCTGTCCCACAGTTTATCATTGTTTTATAGACATCAATCTTTGACCAAAGGATCGCACGAACCATTGTGTAGGCGCGCTTAAATGAATAATTCCATTCAGCAATGAATGCCATGTAACGCAAGAGTACATAAACCAATAATGCAGTCCACATCTGCCATTTGATGGCATTGGCGCTATGCCCGAAAAAGTCACCAAGTTGTAATGTCTGTTTAATTTGCTTAAAAAAGACTTCAATTGCCCATCGACTTTTATAGAGGTCAATAATTGATGTTGGTGCCCAGTCAAAATTATTAGAGAAAAAAGTCATTAATTTCGTTTCACCTTTAACTTCAACATAGGCTTGGACCAATCGCATATGTTCAGGGTACTTGTCTTGGCTATAAGTATTTTTTAGTTGGATAATGCAATCCAATTGAACACCGGTATCTGAAGTGAATTCGAATTCTTCAATGATATCATAACTCATATTATCCTTAGCCCGCATTACCCAGGATACATCTCGTTGGTCAAGTTCGTATAAATGCTCGTAATCGATATAAGCTTTATCGGCTATGACTATTTCTCCGGGTTTAATATTCGCACAGAGCTCGCGGGCCCGGACCGCATCATTATCCTTGGCCTTATCGACTAGCGCTATTGTTGGTAAAAAGGACTGCAGGTCTAGATTTAAATGAAGCTTAGCGGCTGCTTTACGGCGGCGATGTTTTGCCCAATCCATGCAATTAGCGACTAACTGGAAAGTCGAAGAATCGAGCACGTTAATAGTTTTCTTAAAACGTCGCGGGAAGCCACCGTAGTTTTTACCGGCAAAGCCGGGGCTCTTTTTGCGTAAATGAGACAATACTTCCCAAAATAAATCTTCAGCCATTGCTGGATTACGGTTCCTGTTGGCGTGGGATAAACCATTTTTACTTGGAGGTGTGGCGCCACGGATTTTCTTTAATTCGACGCCATGATTGCCTAGACCGTCACAAATGTCATTCAGACTTAAAGAATGAGCAAACTGTGCATAACACAGTGAGACTGTATGACTCCATGGGCTGAAAGTCCGTGCTTGTATATCGACGCCATGTTTTTTGGCGAGTTTTTTGGTTAAATGTCCAGGAATTTGCTCGATTAATTGACGAAAGCTGGTTAATTCACTTCTGGCGGGCTTCATTTATTGCACCTTTATTTTTGGGTAGAAACAAAGTAGCAGAAGTCAGCCTTTTTTCATTCTTTCAGGTTATTCTATGGGACGGTTGTGAATTAAAATAAACCTCCCCCTTTCCCCCGTTGGAACAGGCAGGGGTAGCCTACAGTTTTCAGGTTTTCTTTAAGTGTTGATTAATATGTGCGAACCTTTGATAAATCTGTTTTGTGATACAGCTTTTGGGCATATGAACCCTGATAAAAGTCTTTTTGACTTCCAGCCTTGCCGAAACCTTTAGGATTTTAAGCTGAATGGTTTTAAAAGTACTCTTTGCCCATTGAGTTCCTTTGAGAATATTTTCTCTGAAAGAATGCATTATTTGATAAGCCACAGCATTAAGCAAAAGCCGAAATTGATTAGCCTCTTTTCCATGGCAACTTGTTCTGTCTGAATGTAGCCCCGATTTACTATCTTTAATTCTCAACTCAGCATTGCCTCGATCACAGTAAATTTTCTCATAAAGGAATTGAGTCTTGCCAGTAAGGTTAGTCACTATGTAGCGAAGGTCCGCTTCACTAGCATTACCTTCAGCTCGGCAGATAACCCGACGATAACATTCCCAGCTGGACACTTGATGTTGAAAACTATGAAATAGACGAACTTTCTTAAATTCCTGTTTTGAGAGCTTCAGTGCTCGCTCAGACAGGTTTTTACAAATATTTCTTGGAAGGTATTGCTTAGAAAGGCCGATTATATAACCAACTCCATGCTTATCAAGGTATGTGAGAACTTCAGCTCGAGCATGATGGCTATCTGCACGAAAAATTAACTTTGTATCGGGGAAGCGTGCTCTAATTCTACGGACGATTCTTTTCAAAACTGTTACGATCTCTGTTCCTGAAGGCGTTTTCCCAGGTCGAAGAACTGTCGTAATCAATTGTCCAGTAATTCCATCATAAACATGAAAAGGCATGAAGCAATAATCATCTGCAAAGCCATTGAATAGCGCTAGTTGCTGATCTCCATAAACCCTATTTTCTGTTGGGTCCATATCAATAATAATAACCTCAGGTGCTTTAGCAAAACCATTAAGGAAATTATCACAAATAGCGTACGCCGCTCGAAGTAGATTTGATTGGGATATTGAGTTTTCAAAGCGGCTCATAGTTGGTTGAGAGCTTAAAGTACTACCAAGTTTATTCTTACTGGCAATTTGAAATAGAGGATCATTTTTAAGGAAGTCACAATCGTTACAATCTTCATTACCTGTGGCCATTTGAAAAATACGCTGGCTTGATAGTTCTAGAAAAGAATGTTTTACGTATGATTGATTCCGGGAATCAATAAGAGAATTTGAAAAGTTTTCAATGTGACCAGTCTGCTTTTCTACTTCACGAAGTAAAATTAAACCTCCATCTGAACTGGTATCCTCTTCTGAGAACTGAACTTCAAATTTATGTCTCTCTATTGAACTAAAAGGAAGAGAAACATCTTGAAAACTGGCTGGTGTATTCATAAGTTATGACCGTTGGTTTGCTTGTTGTTTTTGTGTGCAAACTTAAGCTAACAGGTAAAACAACATTTCTCTTCTTTTAAACCTATCTCTTCTCTAAAATTTTGAGTTTATGAATTATTCAGGTTAGGGGGATATCTTTATTGAGATCTCCCTGAATTCACCTAAAGCCAGGTAACAAAAATTGGAAACCGGCAAGATACATCACATAAAATTACTTGTATCAACCAGCCTCTCAGCC
>JABSRY010000416.1 GCA_013214985.1 Hyphomicrobiales bacterium | reverse complement strand
ACAATTTGGAACCTCTGAGGAAACAGCTTTCCAACAATTTGCTGCACTCGCTGAATAACTGTGTCTAATAAGAGGGGGACCCCGTCTGAATTAGCAGTTTGCGACAGAACCATTTAAACAGTACCGCCAAGGGATCCTTCAAGCGATGCTAGTTCTTGACCACCTGCCATCAAATCTTGAAGTTCTTCAGGCGTAATTTCACCCCGAAGAGCAGTACCCAAAGTTTTACCGCGATTCAGAACCGTGAAACGATCACCCACAGCCATAGCATGGCGCACATTGTGAGTAATAAAGACAACGGCAATGCCTTGACCACGTACTTTATCGATTGTCGCCAATACGTTAGAGGTTTGCCTTACACCCAGTGCAGATGTTGGCTCATCGAGAATCAACACCTTTGCGCCAAAATGCACGGCGCGTGCAATGGCCACAGTTTGGCGTTCACCGCCAGACAGTGTCCCTACGGCCTGGTCTGGTCCACGCAAATTAATGCCCATTTTTTTCATTTCTCGCATGGTCACTTCATTTGCATATTCATGATCGAAAAATGGAATACCGGCAAATTTTTTGATCGGTTCATTGCCCATAAAGAAATTCCGAGAGACGGACATTAATGGAATCATAGCTAAATCTTGATAAACAGTGGCAACGCCAGCTGCAATTGCATCTCGGGGGCGCTCAAAGTTCATCACCTGACCGTTAAAAATAATTTCACCCTTTGTTGGTTTGTGTACGCCTGACATTGTTTTAATAAATGTAGACTTCCCGGCACCATTGTCACCAAGAAGACAATGACATTCACCAGGCATAATGTCCACCGACACACCAGCTAATGCGATTACCAGCACAAAATGCTTTTCAATATTTTTCATTCGAATAATAGGTTCACTCATATCATCTCTCCCCTGTAATCATTCGGCGGATGTAGGTGTTTAAAATTACCGCCAATAATAAAAGGATGCCTAAAAAGACACGGAATAAGGAACTTTCAACACCAGCAAAGAAAAGCCCCTGTTGAACAACACCAAATATTAGTGCACCTAATGCCGCACCAATAACCGATCCATAACCACCGGTTAATAATGCACCACCGATAACAACAGAAATAATAGCTTCAAATTCTTTTAGCATACCGCGATCTGCACCAGCTGAGCCAAATTCCATGACCTGACAAGTTGCAAAAACGGTTGCACAAAAAGCAGTAAACATAAACATTAATATCTTTGTTCTACGAACAGGCACACCGGCGTATTTTGCTGCTTGCGCATCTCCGCCAGACGCAAAAATCCAGTTTCCAAACCGTGTTTTGGTCAATATTATATGAGCCACAATAATAAGCACCAGTGCCCAAATAATAAGCATCGGAATTCCCTCAACTACGGGCATTCCCTTTTTAGTGCCACGCGAAAACGTATCTATTACTCCGACATCCCCTAGCCATTGGAAAAATCCGGTGAATATTTTGCCCCCAAATAGGCCCGCTAACCAATCACCTTCCGACGCCTCTCGTATGCCACCAATAATGGTTTTTCTAGTCGTGGCGATGGCGGCAAAAATAGTTAAACCACGTAAAATGAACAACGACGCCAATGTTACAATAAAACTTGGTAACCCAGTTTTAATAACAAGCCAGCCATTTACGGCGCCTAAACTAACACAGACAACAAAGGTTGTGATAATTGCAATCCATGTTGGCCATCCCAAATGAACGGTTAACAGAGCCAAAACAATGCCCGCAAAACCAATCATCGAACCGACTGATAAATCAAATTCACCAGCAATCATAAGCAAACATGCACCAACCGCTATAATAGCAAATTGGGCAGAAACAAGTGTCCAATTTAACGCGCCTGCGGCACTAAACATGCCTGAATCCCGGGCAGTTAAGAAAAAGAAAACGAAAACAAGAATTGTGCCACATATAGCACCTAGTTCTGGCCTAATCAGCGCTTTACGAAAACCGGACATCTCCCTTACACGCTCGTCATCATTCTGAGCGTTTTCTACTTTATTTAGCATTTTTATCCCTTTATAAAAAGGGCAGTTGCACAAAACCGCAACTGCCCTAATCCATTAAATACTAACGATATTCGCCGGCATATTTTTCAACAAGCGTTAGGCCGTCTTTTGTGACGAAACCTGGGCCAGAGTTAATGTTGTTACCGGGAAGAACGCCATAACGGTCGTAATTCGTAAGTATCACAACAGGAAGATATGCCTGTAGGAACGGTTGTTGGTCAATACCCCAATTGATAACGCCCGCTTTAATACCTTTTACAATTTCTTCACCTAAATCAAATGTGCCGAAATAAATATCACCGGCCATACCATTTTCATTTAAAGCTAGAAGTACTGGATCGGCTGATGTTGGTCCTAATGTTAGGATAGCATCCGTTTTTGGATTAGCAGAAAGATAAGCTAAAACTTTGTTTTTGATTTCTGAAGGATCTTGACCAGAATCGATCATTTGTTTGCCAAGTTCAATGCCTAAGCCATCCGCGAAACCCTGGCAGCGTTCGGTAGATGATGGGCTGGAGATGTAATGGTTAACACATAAGAATGAACCAACGCCATCGCCTTTAGCACGAATACCAGCGGCGAGACCAGCGTCATATTCTGGTTGACCAACATACATTAAAGCGCCAACTTCACGGGCTTGAGCCGGTGAGCCAGAATTCATGATGATGACATTGATACCTTGTGCAACCGCATTTTTAATAGGGCCACTTAAAACATCAAAATCAGAAAGTGTTGTGATAATGCCGTTAGGCTTAGAAGCCGCTGCCTGATCAATAATACGTGCCATATCGGCCAAATCGCCAGTCGGTGGGTTGCGATATTCAACAGTAACGTTCATTTGCTTGCCGGCAAGCTCAATACCGTTTTTAATTGTGTTCCACCAGCTATCAGAGTCTGGCGCATGACTGACTAGAATGTATCTTTCACCTTCCGCATATACCGGAGCTGCAAAGCTAGACACAGCAAGTACAGCAGCGACGACGATCGTGCTTATCTTTTTCATGATTATCTTCCCTTTTTAATTTTATTTTTTTCATCATATTCTTCATCATATTCAATTTCTTCGCGGGGTTGCTGAGTTTTTTCATGACTTCCTAACAAGCCGCTTTGCCTATAAATACGTTCCTT
>JABSRY010000415.1 GCA_013214985.1 Hyphomicrobiales bacterium | reverse complement strand
TGTATCTTGAGTAACCACACCAATGTTTTTACGCAGAACATCTTGTTGTAAATCTGTTAGATTATGCCCATCTACGGTGATTTTTCCGCCTTCTAGATCGTATAGCCTTAGCAGTAAGTTTATTAGCGTGGATTTACCAGCCCCGCTACGGCCAACCAAGCCAACTTTTTCGCCCTGCTTAATGTGCAGCGTTAAATTATCTATGATGCCGCCTGCTTTACCATAGTTAAAAGTAATGTTTTGAAAGCTAATATTGCCTTCATCTATTATGGGTGCGATTGCATGGGCTTTGTCTTGCACCTCGCGGGTTTGAGAAAATGTGTTTATGCCATCTTGTAAAGTACCTATATTTTCGAACAAGGTCGACACCTCCCACATGATCCATTGTGAAAGGCCATTTAGACGCAAAACTAAGCTTATGCTGACCGCAACAATACCCAAACTAACCAAATCATTGTGCCACAGGTTTAGCACGATATAGGATACAGCAAATAAGATGACCATATTATTGACATATAAAAGGGTTTGAAACTGCGTGACTTTGCGCATTTGCGTATAGACGGTATTTAGAAACATGCCCATGCCAAAACGCGCATAATCGGCTTCCATATTAGAATGTGAGAATAATTTCACAGTCATTATATTTGAATAGCTATCGACAATTCTGCCTGTCATTATAGAGCGTGCATCGGCTTGATTTTGAGATATTTTTTGCAAGCGTGGTACAAAATAATAAAGCAGAGCCAAATAGGCCAGTAACCATATAACCAACGGAATCATTAGGCTAATATGCGCCGACCCTAAAATGACCAATAGACCCATAAAATAGACACCAATATAGACCATAACATCTAACAATGTCATAACCACTTCGCGTACAGCAAGTGAGGTTTGCATAACTTTTGCGGCGATGCGGCCTGCAAATTCATTGTTAAAAAAATTAAGGCTTTGTTTTAAGATATATCGATGGGCTTGCCATCTAATAATCATTGGGTAATTACCCAATAATGCCTGATGTTTAAACGAGGATTGTAAAAAAACAATAAGCGGTAAACCTACCAAAATTAATAGGCACATCAAAGATAGCTCAACCCAATTATTTTGCCAAAAAAGATCCTGATTTTCGGTGGTTAGCCAATCGACTATATTGCCCAAAAAGGCAAATAAATTAACTTCTATTACTGCCAATAATACGGTCATAAAAGACATTGCAAACAAAATTGGCCAAATGCCATTGGTATAATGACGGCAAAATGCAAACAGGCCTTTAGGTGGCTCTATAGGTTCTTCTATGGGGAAAGGTTTAACCAAATTTTCAAAAAAACTAAATATCATTTAAATACCCAAAATAAAATTGCAGGTAAAATAACTAATACTTTGTTAGCATATAAGCAAGATAAATTTGTCGTCAATAATAACTAATAGTTTTATCAATTTTGGAGTAATTTTTTACCCTTTGTTACAACAATATTGGTAACATCTTCCATAATTTTACCGTAGCTTGAGCTATATTGCCAATAAAGTGGCACATCAATTTTACTATCGGGTATAAGCTCGACCAAGCTGCCATCATCAAGATTATCTTGAATTTGTAATTTGGGATGCATCCCCCAACCGATTGATTGCTCGCAGGCTTTTATATAGCCCGCAAAAGACGGAATCCAACTTGTTTTACCATTTAGATTTTTACCAGTAACCAAGTTTACCCATTTTGATGGCAAATTATCATTTCTATCAAAGGTTAAACAGGGTGCATTATTAAGAGTGACCTCATCAATGACATTGTCTGCAAAATATTTTTCGATAAAAATTGGACTTGCTACAGCTACATATTCTAATGAACCAAGATATGAGTTTTGAAAGCCTTGAATTGGTTTTTTATCGGCTGATACTGCTGCAATAACATCCCCCCTGCGCAATAGATCTGAGGTTTTTTCTTCGCTATCTATAATGATATCGAATAAATAATTACCAATTTGGGTTATTTCGTTCATGACGGATGGAAACCACGTGCCAACACTGTCTGCGTTAACCGCTAATCTTAATAAAAGTGGCTCATCTAAATCTACCCAATCATTACCAGGTAATGTCGATAATAGTTTTTTTTCTAAAATTTGAATTTGCTCTGTGTGTTTAAACAAAGCATAGCCATATTCGGTCGCGCGGCAGGGTTTACCCCTTATTATTAACAATGCGCCTAGACGCTCTTCTAACAATTTAACCCGTTGCGAAACTGCAGAGGGTGTAATGTTTAGAACCTTAGCAGCAGATTCAAAACTACCTTCACTTACAACTGCAGATAAACCTGCTAACAACTCATAATTCAACATAGATTAAATTATCCTAAGGTTACATTAGACTTTTTAGTTTTACTTAATATGGCAGAGAATATAAATCTAGAATACAACTATTTTTTAAATAGCCAAATTAAATTTATTAAGCGTGGGGGTTTAATAAATGTTAGGAAAACAACTAAGGAAGAAATTTACTAGAGAATTCATACAGTTCGGCAAAAATAGTAATCTATTTTCGGGTGTTCTTCTATTTATACATATTTTACAATTGATTGGCTTAATATCTTTAGGCTATTATACAATGGGCTTAGATTTAGATTATTCGATGGTATATTTTGCCATAATCATGTTTCTTATTGCCACAAGATTAAGAGCATTTAACAATATAATTCACGAATGTAGCCATTATAGTTTTTGCAAATCTAAAAGCCTTAACATTTTATTTGGTAAAATTGCTGCCTTAATTATCTTCTCTTCTTATTACGAGTATAAAAACGAACATATGACACACCATAAAAGTTTAGGTAATTTTGAAAAAGATTTAGACTTTCAAAATAGACAGAAATTTCTATAAATGACTAGAAAAATACTCTTAGTGATAAATATTTAAGATTATCATTTTAAAATAACCCCCCAAAACTATAAACTACAAGAAAAATATTCAAAAAGCCGGAAATGTGTTTCAATATAGCTAGAAAATAGTCAAAAGTTGCTAATGCACAAGGGTGGAGGCATCTATTTTCAGGGTTGAGAAAAATTCTAAATCAAGATATAAAATGTCTAAAGTGACAAGTATGATTTCTAATGAGGCCCCTTACGATTATATTGCCCGCCCTCTGTCATAAACAATTTAGCAAAACACC
>JABSRY010000414.1 GCA_013214985.1 Hyphomicrobiales bacterium | reverse complement strand
AACAACCGGCGGTTCTGTAATTTCTTTAACAGCATCTTCCAAAGGCTCCGCAGCTTTTTCTTCAGCAACAACTATTGGTTCAGCGGCTTTTTCCTCAGCAACAGCCATCGGCTCCGCAGCTGTCTCCCCAACAATAACCATTGGTACAGTAGTTTTTTCGGCTACGACAACCATTGGCTCAACAACTTTTTTAACAATAACAGCCAAAGGCTCAATAGTCTTCTCAGCAATAACAACCAACGGTTCAGTAACTTCTTTAGCAACCACAGCCAATTTTTCAGTAGCAACAACCATTGGTTCCGAAGTTTCAATCTGCGTCTCAACAATTTTTTTGTTGGTCTCTATCGTCTTATTATCTTCGGTTACCTGTGAAGTAGCAGCAATTTTATTGACAGCAGTAATCTCTTTTAAAGCAGGTTCAATATTTGTAGTAACAACCTCAATCATGTCCTTAATAGGTGTAATTGTTTCAGATAAAATTTCTTTAACCGCCGCCACCTTAACAGGCGTAACACCCGCCGTCGCAATAACCACACCCGAGTCAGATTCTATAGCCGTCCCATCAGGTAAAAATCCAATTAATGACAATGTGGTAGATGCATCTTTAACAGGGTCATCTAACAAAATCACCCATTCGCCAGTAGAGTTAGACATTGTTTCGCCAATATCAACCCCATTTTTTAATAAAACAATTCTAGAGTTTGGAGCGCCTCGGCCAGCAACAAGCGTCGAGCCATCCGCTTCAACACGTGCAATATCAAAACTAGGCATAAACTCTTTATTTTTGCTTACCGCATCCGCTTCAGCGGTTTGTTCTGTGTCACTCAAACTCACTATATCAGTTATTTGTTCATCTGGTTTATTCTCAAGCGCATCTTCAGACAACTGTTTTTCATTCTCTGGCTTTTCAGTAGTCTGGCTACATTCATTAATCCATGAAATATCGATAGGACTATACTGGCAAGCGAAGTCAAATTTTAACCCAATTACACCAACTGCGATGGCCGCGGTTACGGTCGCTATTACTATTTTATTCATTTTATGCCCAATTTTATCAAGATACTTAACGTGTTTTATTATTATAATTTCGTCAAAGTTAAAGCAAATGGTGTGAAGAATCACTAAAATTTATAACAAATGATTAATTTGGCTAGCTAAAAGCAATATAATATGCCAAAAACATACCAACTTTACTTAAAAATATAGAGAAAATATGTCTCACGAAATAAAAAATATTTGTGTTTATTGTGGTTCAGGCAACGGCCTTTCCCCCATATATAAACAAACCGCAATACAAGTTGGTGCAGATATTGCAAAAAATAATATTGGTTTAATCTATGGTGGCGGTAGCACAGGCTTAATGGGGGCTACAGCACAATCGGCACTAAATAATGGCGGTTATGTAACGGGTGTTATCCCTGAATTTCTACAAGATAAAGAGATAATGCTAGAAGATTGTAGCGAACTAATTGTCACACAAAACATGCACGAAAGAAAAACTCTATTTTTCGAAAAATCAGATGCTTTCATCGCACTACCAGGTGGCATTGGTACCCTAGAAGAACTTGTGGAAATGTTGACTTGGAAACAACTAGGACAGCATAATAAGAAGGTTCTGATTGCAAATATTAATGGTTTTTGGGATCCGCTAATCACTTTAATCAAACAAATGCAAGCAGAAACCTTTATTCGTAAAGGCATGGAAGTCGAATTTTTAGTCGCCAACCAGCCAGAAGAAGTTGTGCCATTATTATTGGGGCAAATTTAATTTAAGGCTAAGAAGTTGCAGCAGCTTTTCTATTTTGCTTTAAGCTGCTCCAACTATATATCACTAACCCAGTCCAAATTAGTCCAAAAACTAAGGCGTCAATTTGGGTGAATTCTTCACCATAATATAGCCCAATACAAAATTGCATACTGGGGGCTATATATTGCAACAATCCAACTGTAGATAATCTGATTCTACGCGCTCCCGCGGAAAATAATAAAAGTGGGACTGCAGTAACCACACCAGCTAAAACTAGTAAAACATCAATTCTCAGACTTATTGTACCAAAACTTAATCCATATGCATTATGCCAATAGAATAAGAACCCAATTATTGGTAAAAGCATAATGAATAGCTCGATAAACAATCCTTCTGCGGCACCAATTTTTATAGTTTTTCTTAAATACCCATAAATCGCAAAACTAGTGGCCAAAGACAAAGCAATCCAAGGGAATGTACCAACAAAAATAAGTCTAATTACAATAGCAATCGCAGCTAAAGAAATAGCAACGGTTTGCGCTCTTGTTAAGCGCTCATTCAACATTAATACGCCCAATAGTACATTGAGTAATGGGTTGATAAAATATCCTAATGAACTCTCAATAATATGGCCGTTTAAAATAGCCCATATATATAATGACCAATTGCCCATAATCAAAACAGATGTAAAAATAAGCGTCAGCAATAGTTTTCTGTTTTTAAAAGTTTCAAAAATCACAGACCATTTTTTGGTGTAACTAATAATAAGCGCCAACAAGACCAACGACCACAAGCTTCTATGCGCTATTAACTCCAACGGCGGAACTTCAGTTAATTGTTTGAAAAACAAAGTCACCACGCCCCATATAATAAAGGCAGATATGGTGTAAATTAATCCAGTTTTATATTCACTATCATTTTGCATAACCAGTTCCTAATATTTTTCTAGAAATTATGCCTAAATTTCAAAAATGTAAATGCAAAAAAGCCACCCATCAAAACAATTGATAAGTGGCTCAATGTTAGATTAAGCTGCTAGTGGATAAACGATTAAGCGATAGTGTTTAAAATAAACTATTTTGTACCAAATATCCGATCGCCTGCATCCCCTAAACCTGGCATAATATAGCTTTTTTCATTAAGCCCATCATCAACAGCCGCTGTGAATATTTCAACATCTGGGTGGGCTTTTCTTAATGCCCTTAAGCCTTCTGGTGCGGCCAACAGGCACAAAAACACAATATTGTTTTACTTCCAACACGTGGTGACGATGTTATTTTTTGTTTTCTTTTCAATCGTTTTAAAATCAGCGTAAAGTACACATGGGTCTAGATTTCCTTGAAGGGTTTTATTCTCTCCAATTAATTTTCGACTCTCTGCTATATCCATATTCCAATCTAATCCAATCGTCTGACAATTC
>JABSRY010000413.1 GCA_013214985.1 Hyphomicrobiales bacterium | reverse complement strand
CATCCTGCGGGTTTTTCTTTGTCTGCGTTTTGAGTTTCCTTACTCATTGATTAGAATTTAACTTCCAGAATATAAAACTAAACTGATTCTGGCAATCTTATTACTATAGTTAGTAAAAAGTTAATAAGGTGTTTTAATAGGGGCAGTTTTAACATGCTTATTCCCAAATTTTCTATAAGTGTGCGGCCACTGAAAACCTGAACCCCAAACACCTTTATTTTGTGAACGGGCTTCGTTCTCATGTTTTAAATACATCGGCTCTTGAACCTTATGATATGGACGGTAAGCAATAGCCCAACCTGATTTAATCAACTCAACGGCTATATCTTTTCCATCGGCAAAACATTGAACAAAATATTTTGAACGATTCATTTTTTGTTTTGGATAACAGGTAACTAACTTGTTGTTGAACTTGCTCTTAAACAATGTTGCTGCAACAGTTCCGCAAGGCCATTCTAACAAACCATATGCAGCATAGGCTTTTTGATTTTTCTGGCAAGTCATAGCACCCCAAAGCCGCATTTTAATTTTCGGCATGGTGCTTAGTTGAAAATGATCGCCAACAATATTTATCATTTGACCTGAATAATGTTCTCCTTTGATTTCTGGAACGGCAGTCGGTTGCTTTGAACATGCCGCTAATAGTAGAATACCACCTAATAAAACTAATTTATTCATTGTGATTTCCTTGAGTTTTTAAGATTTCGACTGGATGAGGAAAACTATTATAGTTCCAAAGACCAGAGCTTGTTTTAAAAGCATTTTTCTCAGCCGCTTGGTATGTGATATTTAATGGTGTGTTTTGTTTAAAATCTCTGGCTGCAAAATGAAAACCAATAGAAATTAAGGCAGTACCAAGATCAACGATTTCTTTGTCAACTTTGATTTTGCAATTGACATAAGTTGTAGTATCAGAACTTAGTATTGGCCGACAAATAGTCGGAACATCTTTGAAAAATGAGGCTAATATTTTCATAGAAGCTTCGCCACAATCCAATTGCTGGTTTGCCGCATTTATAAAGCTTGTCCCGCGCAAACATGATTGCACCCCATAAAGTTGATACTTGACCTCATCTTGACGCCAAGTGTCGCCTGAGAGAAGTGTAACACCCTTCTTTACGTAAAAGTCATTAACGGTTTCGTCTGCGTTTGCGGATGAATGAAGCAAAGCAATTGGAATTATAAATAGCTTGATAAAATTGGATTTAAACATAAATTACCTTAAAAATTATTTTTTAATATTCCACATTTGAAAATGATTAAAGACTGCTGTTTCTTGAGCCTTTAATAGATCAGGTCTTTGGGGTTTTCCATCTTTGCCAATAACTACACGATGAGACCCTAAACCAACCAAGTCGTCTTCAATCATACCTCGAAAATCAATGCCACCCTCAAGGAATGTTCTCGTATAACAAGTAGCGAATTGATGATTTTTTCCTTTTTCAGAAACGAAAGCATTACAAATCCAAACATGTGCATATCTAATCACATCATTAAACGCCTCCATTGCGACTTCTTCACATGTTCCTGAATAATCACGAGTATCAATTCGACCTGAGCAAGTTTCTATTCCCGATAAAGAAATCTTAATTGAACCAGCTTGCACAGTCGTTGAATTTAAAACGATAGGCGCTTCGTCTAACACGATTCTAACGGCTGAAACAGGCTTCAAATTTTCATCTGTGTAATTAATTGTAATAGCAATTTTACCCTTAACCGTTGCATTGCTATAATCAGATTTTCCATATGCCATTGCATTACCAGTAGATAAAAAACTGAAAAGCAAGATACAACACAATGGTTTTGTGCAATTCGAGTATAATTTAGCATTAAAATATTGACTATTGAATTTGAACATCGCAATCTTTCATATTGAACATTGTTATATAAATTTTAAATTATTTTCTCTTAATATAGAATCAAATTGACTTAACATAGCTTATAAAACACGAACATCAATCAAATAATATATATTCTTTGACTTACTACTAAAACCTGCTAGACCTTAACTTAGAATTAAAAAATTATTTTTGGAATTTATAAATTGAAAAGTTTTGTGGTGAAAAGTTCAATAAAAACCGTCATTGTAATGTGTCTAATGTACTTACCTCTGGTAGTGCAAGCCAAAGATTATGTTCTAAATAAAAACGGTTCACTGTCTAGTACTAAAGTATCAAAGCCTAAGCAATATTATTGTAATTTTAGCAAATTAAGTATTGCTGATGTTAAAACGATGATTATTAAAATTTCTATAAGTGAAAGTTTTGATATCAAATTTGCACTAGCAATAGCCAAGAGTGAGAGCGGTTGGGGCCAACATCTCTATTCACGAAAGAAGGACGGAAGTATTATTGCCGTCGGCATTATGCAATTAATTCCAGCTACAGCCAGACGCTTTAAAGTTAATGAATGTAACCACCGTGAAAATATATTGGGTGGCATACGTTATTTGAAATGGTTATTCAATAAATTTAATAATCCAATGTTGGTCGCTGCTGCGTATAATTCTGGCGAAGGCAGAATTTATCAATATGGTGGCATCCCGCCCTTTAAAGAAACTGTGAAATATACTGCCAATGTAATGAACGCCTATAATGGATTAAAGCCAATAAAATGTAAAAAATGTAAATCTATTCCTAAAAATAAAATTGCAAAATTAAAGATCATTAAAAAAGCTGAACCAATCAATGTTGGATCTACAGTCCAATTGATTGGCATCCGATCAACTCAATCAAGTGTAATTCATGTGGAATAGGATAAATATGAGCATGTTTCAAATATTATTATTTCCAACTAAAATAATTTGGAAAACTATTTCCTTTTTAGGACGATATTGGCCTTACACAATTATTGCTTCCGTCATTATTGATTTGATGTATCCGGAAGATACCCTAGCGACTTTCAAGTTTTTTTCTCCGGTTTGGAATGTTTTTGAAAAAACAGCTTTATATTTTGGCATTTATCATCTTGGAAATGTTTTAGCAATACTAGCAGCAATTTCTTTATTTATATATTTTGCCTGTCTAATTGCAAAATCAGAAGCTAATAAACCTGAATGGGAAAAAATAAAAAATAAAGAAGAACAACGTGAAAGAGCACAACAAGAACAAAAAGAAATAGAACGTAAAAATGCTGAATATATTGCCTCAAAAAACCATCCCTGCAACGCTTATCG
>JABSRY010000412.1 GCA_013214985.1 Hyphomicrobiales bacterium | reverse complement strand
AAAGAAAAGCATCAATGACACAGGTTTCATTCGTTGGTTAGCCAATAAAATGCAATCTAACCCGCAATTGAAAAAGCGTATTATATTTGAGCTACCTGAAATTTGTTTTATCAAACATAGTAACAATGTAGGATTATTATGTGACATAATTCATCAAAATAACTTTACTTTTGGTATCGATAATTTTGGACATAATTTCAGTTCGATCGGCTACCTAAATAAGTTTCGTCCTGCATATGTAAAACTGGATTTTGCATACACTCATCAACTTGAACACCAAGTCAAAGCTGATGTACTTGCATCAATTACCCGAACGGCGAATAACCTATTAATTACTACCATTGCGACTCGTGTTGAAGCAATCAGCCAACAAGAAAAATTGGCAAAACTTATGGTAAGGGGTTTTCAAGGTTATGTGGTAGATAAAATAAATAGTGAAAAAAATATATGAAAGATCCACTACTTCAGTCTTTAGTTTATGTAAGCCGTTATTATGGTCAGGCGAATTCCCCGGAAGCTTTAGTTTCAAATCTTCCCCTTGCCGACGGTCTCCTTACTCCATATCTTTTGCCTCGAGCGGCCGAAAAGGCTGGCTTACAAGCCAAAGAGAGCAAAATGGCTCTCAATGATATTTCTCCGTTATTATTTCCTATCATCACACTCTTAAAAGGAGGTGATGCATGTGTTGTTCTCAGTATCGATCATGAAAAAGGAGAAGCAGAAGTTGTACTCGCACAATCAGATGCGAACCAACAATGGATAAGTCTTGATGATCTAAACCAGCAATACACAGGACATTTATTTTTAATGAAAAAACGCTTTCGATATGATGAGCGTTCTCCTGAGATATTAAAAAACCGCGATGGCCACTGGTTTTGGAGTACAATATGGGAATCTCGTAACATCTACCGCGATGTATTCATCGTTTCGATTTTAATCAATATCTTTGCTATTTCCACCCCACTCTTCACTCGTCTTGTTTACGATAAAATAGTTCCTAATCTGGCATTTGATTCTTTATGGGTACTGGCTATTGGTATCTCCATTATTTTTTGCTTTGATTTAATACTAAAAATTATGCGAAGTTATTTTATCGACCTAGCAGGGAAAAAATCAGACCTATTAATTTCAGCTAAAATTTTTAGCCGAGTGATGGGTATTCGAATGGAAGTTAAGCCACCGTCAGTGGGCGCTTTTGCTCGTCATCTGCAAGAGTTTGAATCTATTAGAGAATTCTTTACCTCTGCCACCGTCTCATCATTGATTGATTTACCATTCGCATTGATATTTCTTGTTATTATTTGGTTTGTTGCTGGCCCTCTAGCATATGTCCCTTTGATTGCTGTCATTATTTTAGTGATTTACAGCTTATCTATTCAACGACCTTTACGTCGTAGTATTGAAGAGGGATCTCGTCTTGCATCACAAAAAAATGCCAACCTAATTGAAAGCTTAAGTGGTTTAGAAACCGTAAAACTATTCGGAGCACAAAATCAATTTCAGTACCGTTGGGAAGAAGCGGTTGCCCACATGGCTAATTGGGGGCTCAAATCTCGTCGCATTACAGATTCAGTGCAAAATATCGCTGGATTTTTACAACAGTTTGCTTCTGTAGCTATGATCGTATTTGGTGTCTACCTCATTGCTGATGGCCAATTAACCATGGGGGGACTTATTGCTGCCACCATGTTAAGTGGACGAGCTATTGGCCCTTTAGTACAACTTTCATTGTTATCAACACGCTACAACCAGGCAAAATCAGCAATGACTATTATCGAGCAACTTATGCAGATGCCAACAGAGCAAGAAGACGGTAAACGTTACATTCACCGCCCTGTAATCAAAGGTAAAATTGTTTTTGATAAAGTTAGTTTTACTTACCCGAATGCAACTAATGCCGCACTTAAAGATGTTAGTTTCACGATTACCCCTGGAGAAAAAATCGCTATCATTGGCCGTATTGGTTCAGGAAAAACGACCATTGAACGTTTGATTATGGGGTTATACCAGCCCATAGAGGGATCAGTTCAAATTGATGATACCGACATCAACCAACTTCATCATATTGATGTTCGTCGAAATATCGGTTGTGTACCTCAAGATATCACTTTGTTCTTTGGCTCTATTCGAGACAACATTATTCTGGGTCGCCCGTTAACAACAGATCAAGATATTTTACTTGCAGCAGAACGCTCAGGGGTGACAAGCTTTACACAACAAGATGCTGCTGGTTTAGAGAAACAAGTCGGTGAAGGCGGTGCAGCTCTTTCTGGTGGGCAACGTCAAGCGATTGCCATTGCTCGAGCCCTAGTTGGAAAACCTCCAGTACTGTTAATGGATGAGCCAACAAGCAGCATGGATAACCGTTCAGAAATGTACATTAAGCACCAACTAAACGGCTTATCTAAAGACGAAACTCTTATTCTTATTACTCATAAAAACAGCATGTTAGATGTTGTAGATCGTTTAATTGTGATGGAAAAAGGGCATATTATTGCTGATGGCCCTAAAAGTCAGGTACTTAAACAATTAAGTGAAGGCAACGTTACACGGGCAAGAGACAACAATTAATAAGGCTATGTCTGAATAAGCTGTTGCGGTGAATACCCAGCAGCTTCTAAGTCCTTTACTCTTAATCCCTTCGAGCCTAATGCCTGATTTACTACAAAATTCCTTATACACCGCTGAAGTAATTCATACACAAGTTAAGTATGATCGATCTACAACAGTTTGCTCAGACATAACCAAAAAAGCCTGAAGCAAAGGCATTCAGGCTTAATTAATTTATTAACGTTAGACGCTTAGTTTGATACGTTAAAATTCAACATACGTTCTAATGGAATAAGTGCTTTAAGACGAATTTCTTCATCAACAAAAATTTCATGACCTTCATCATTAACCAATGAATCTTCAATCGTTTGCAGGCCATTCATGCCCATCCAAGGACACATAGCGCAACTGCGACAACTTGCGCCATTACCACCGGTTGGAGCCGGAATCATTTCTTTTTCAGGACACGCTTGTTGCATCTTAAAGAAGATACCTTTATCCGTAGCAACAATCAGTTTTTGTTGTGGTAGTTCTTTTGCCGCTTTAATCAATTGGCTCGTTGAACCAACCGCATCGGCAAGATCGATTACATCGGCAGGTGATTCAGGATGAACCAAAACCGCAGCGTCAGGATTTT
>JABSRY010000411.1 GCA_013214985.1 Hyphomicrobiales bacterium | reverse complement strand
ATAATCAATAGAGAATCTATTTAAATCAAAACGTCAACACAATATTCGGAGTTTCAAAGACTCAGAGTATATTAATATTTTTCTGCTGATTGCAGGGTTTTTCTTACCGCCTGTTGCGGTGATTTTAATGGCTGCGCCTATTTTACTGCCGATTATTTTAACTGCGGGGTTTGACCCGATATGGTTTGCGGTTATTCTTACTATTAATATGGAAATTGGGCTAATTTCACCGCCTGTTGGGCTTAATCTTTATGTCATTAATGGCATTGCGCCTGACATCAAATTAAAAACCATTTTATTGGGCAGTTTGCCTTATGTGGGTTGTATGGTATTGGCGATTATAGTGCTGAGCATATTCCCATCTATCGTGACTTGGTTACCCGACTATGTAATGGGGGAGAGGATATGAGTTTATTAGCTGATTTGCTTTCTACAATGTTTGATCGAGAAACCGCCTATAGATCGAAAACTGTGTGGGATCAGAAACCCATTGATGATTTGATTTTGGAACTTATTAGCAATAAAGGTGAAGTGACGGGCATGACTTTGGCTTTGCAAATACTTGCCAAATACCGCGAAATGAATGGCCAAGAAAAATTAGCATTTTTTAATATATTGGCCTATGAAATGGACATAGATGCCAATCAGGTTAAAATGGCTTTAAAGGCTTATAAAGAAGCGCCTTCAAAGACCAGTTACAAGCTTTTTATGGCGGCATCTGAGCCTAAACGGCAAGAGTTTTTGCGCCGTTTAAACCAAGTGCCTGGCTCTACCGCTGACTTGGTGATGATGAGAAAAGATTTGTTAAAATATACCAAAGAATACCCATTGTTAGGGGCGTTGGATTTGGATTTTAAGCATTTATTTGTTTCTTGGTTTAACCGTGGGTTTTTAGTATTAAGGCCGATTAATTGGCGAAGCCCCGCACATATTTTAGAAAAAATTATTGAATATGAGGCGGTACATTCAATTGATAGCTGGGAGGATTTAAGGCGTCGATTAAAACCTGTAGACCGCCGCTGTTTTGCATTTTTTCATCCGTCTATGCCAGATGATCCTTTGATTTTTGTTGAAGTGGCTTTGACTAATGAAATTTCGGATTCAATTCAAACGATACTTGCGGATGATCGAGACGCTTTGGAATTGAGTTCGGTGAATACCGCTGTGTTTTATTCTATTTCAAATTGTCAGCAAGGCTTGGCGGGTATATCGTTTGGCAATTCACTCATTAAGCAAGTGGTCAAAGATCTTTCGACCGAATTGCCAAATTTAACGCGATTTGTTACTTTATCGCCCATCCCGAAATTTACCGATTGGTTGGAAAATGTTGCGGAACCTGGCTTGTTTGAACATGCCGATTTAAGACAATTAGCGGCCTATTATTTGACCGAGGCTAAGGGCGTTAATGAATCGCCATATGACCCTGTTGCCAGGTTTCACCTGAATAATGGTGCAATGGTACATTCGGTACATTTGAATGCAGACGTTTCGGACAATGGTATGATGCAATCGAGCGGTGTGATGGTCAATTATTTATATGACCTGTCGATGATTGAAACCAACCATGAAAAATATACCAATGAAAAAGAAATACCGATGTCTAAAGAGATACGCAATCTTGTTCAGATTATCAATAAACAAAAATTGAGGACGGCTTAAGTGACTAATAAATTATATGACAGTCTGTTTGAAAAACATAAAAATAATAAAAATTGCTTTTTGCAGTTAAATGATGGCACTGAAATTTCCTATCAAACATTTTTGCAAACAGCGGGGCGTATTGCTAATCTATTTTCTGACTTGGGATTAAAAGCCAATGATCGGGTTGCGGTGCAAATTGCGAAATCCCCAGAAGCATTAGCTATTTATGCGGCTTGTATTCGTGCAGGGTTAGTGTTTTTGCCGTTAAATAATGCCTATACGCCAAATGAAATTGCTTATTTTATTGATAATTCAAATGCAAGTTTATTGATTTGTCAGGACATTAGTAAACAAGATCTAGCGCCGATAGCTTTAAAAAATAAAACAATGTTAGAAACTTTGAATGCGGATGGCAGTGGCAGTTTACCCAGTAAATATAGGTTAAAACCTTGTGAATTTGAAACTGTTGAACGTAGTGGCGATGATTTAGCGGCTTTTCTTTATACATCTGGCACGACTGGTCGCTCGAAAGGTGCGATGTTAACCCAAGATAACTTACTTTCTAACGCAAATACCTTGGTGAAATATTGGCAGTTTAGTGAGGATGATATTTTACTGCATACGCTGCCTATTTTTCATACTCATGGTCTGTTCGTTGCTACAAATATTATTTTAGCGGCGGGTGCAAAAATGATATTTTTACCAAAATTTGATTTGGACATGGTGATTAACCAATTACCCAACGCGACATGTATGATGGGTGTGCCGACTTTTTATACGCGCCTATTGGCTGATGCGCGGTTTGACAAACCGCTAGCACAGCATATGCGATTGTTTATATCGGGCAGTGCACCTTTGCTTGAAGAAACGCATGTAATGTTTGAACAACGTACGGGGCACCGTATTTTAGAGCGATATGGCATGACTGAGACCAATATGAACAGTTCGAACCCGTTTGATGGTGCGCGTAAAGCGGGCACTGTTGGTATGGCTTTACCTGGCATAGAAATTAAAATTACCGATGCAAAAAGTGGTGCAACATTGCCAAACGGCGAGATTGGTGTGCTTGAAGTGCGGGGGCCGAATGTATTTAAAGGCTATTGGCAAATGCCAGAAAAAACGGCCGAGGAGTTGCGTGATAATGGGTTCTTTATTACGGGAGATTTAGCTCAAATGGATGAAGAAGGCTATATAACAATTGTTGGTCGCAATAAGGATATGATTATCGCGGGTGGTTTTAATATTTATCCAAAAGAGGGTAAGCGTTCTCATCTGACACCCCTAATATTGTTGAGTTTTTTGTTATTCTGATGGCATATTTTTGCTTTTTAAGGAGCAAAAAATGGTAGCAAGAATATTTAAAGTCCGTGCTAAAAGACTCTATTGGCAGGTATATATTGAGGCATGGCAGAACAGTGGGATGACACAAAAGGCCTTCTGTGATGATCATAGTTTGCATTTCAAAACCTTCGCCCGTTGGAAGAAAATGTTCGAAGACCACGGCGGGTATGAACTTAGTCAACTTAAGAGATCGCGTAAAAGTTATGTTAAAAAAGCTCCGTCTAG
>JABSRY010000410.1 GCA_013214985.1 Hyphomicrobiales bacterium | reverse complement strand
TCCGAGATCAAGTTACAGATAATTTCCGTATAATATCACATCAAGACTTTCGGGTCTTGGAGTGAGGCGTGTATAATTATGTTTTAGGATAAGGTATGTTTTGCAAATGCAAGATCTCCCTCAAGTTTTTTGCAAAACCTAACGGCCGTCCTCTTGACGCTGGCGGCTGTTGAATTTATTCATTTCTCCATAAAAACCTGCTTAAAGCGAGACATTTTAAAGGTTTAGGTCTATTGATTGGTAATTTTTAAATTATTGTTTTGGTAACTAATTATACTTAAAGATAAGGTGTACTTTGCGAATTTTTTTATGCACTCAAGCTTTTTTGTAAAGTATAATTTATGAATTATAGGTATTCGAATAACTTATAATTCATCCAGCTTAGCGGTCATTTCCATCTCCCAAAAGATAAACGTGACCGCTGACCTAAAAACCAAAATAATCATGAATCACTCTTTTTCTTGAAGCTGTTTTCGTTTGAGTGCGTTATCGAGTATGACGCCTCTTGCCCTAACTATTGTGTACCAGATGGTTACAACAATCATCACACCTGTTAGGAAATAATTTACATCAAATGACAACATGCTAATTGACGTAAAAAACCCAGCACCAATTTTATATATTTCCATATTCGCCCCATTGTTCATATTAAATTCTCCAGTAATTCATAAATATCGGGTGCCAAAAAACCACCAGATATACAGCCAATTATTGTGCCTAAAAAGGTTGCGAATGCATCTCTATAATCTGCTGTGTGGTGTTTAGGGTCTTTTGCATCCCGTTCTTCTTTTGCATAAGCAGTCGTGCCGCCAACAATTAACCCGATAAACATTGCCATGCCCAAAGGCACAAAATACATACTAAAAAAAGTCACAAAAAAACCGATCAAAAGACCGGCAATAACATGTTGTCGTTTATCGCTCTGCTTCCAAATCCAGCTCATAATAACCTCATTGTTTTCTGATAGGTGCGTACAGCATAATAATAAAGCTTGGCTTTATATTTTGGCATGCCTAAAGCAATTAAAGATATGTAAAATTCACGGTCAATTTCGGGCTGTTGCATTTTGTGTTTTATAGAGTTTTGAACCATGCAAAAACGCTCTTTGCATAATTTATCATGCACCAAAACGGCCTTAATGTAAGACCATCTAGGCACTGCAAACCGCAACCATTTAGGGCAGGTGGCCCCATCGGTTTTAAAACCAGATTCTATGATTACGGTTTTATCACTATGTTTATTACCAACCGAATATGTAAACCCTGTTTCAACAATGGCGGTTAAACCATCATTTGCAATTGTAAGGCTTGGTTCATCCGTAAAACTAGACATTTTATGCCGCCAAGATTGCAGAAATTAAGGTTTGTAAATCAGTCACCACCAAATCAGCAGCAGCTTGTTTTTGATCTAATGCAGCAGAAGTCACTTTAACTTTTACAATGGTTCTTGCCGCTTCTATTTTGGCATCCAACACCATATAAGCTTCAGCACGTCCAATAATACTGTCGGCCAATTCTTGCTTGGTAAATGGCTGATCTTTTATACCTTCAACAAGGTAGCTATATGTTCCGCTATAATCAGCCGCTTTATAGGCTTTTGCCTGTTCAAGCTTTTGTGCATAACTAGCCGTTTGCCCCGCATCACCATTTGCATAAATGGCGTTACGGATAGAACGAATTGCAGCCTCGGCATTGCAGATAATTTCAGCATCGGTTAATGGGTCTGGCGCATTGGCGTCCAACATAGCTTGATAAGCCGCCTTAATTTCGGGGGTGTGATATTCAGCAATTGCAGCTAATATTTGCTCATCAGTTTCGCCCGAAACATCGTCTGAAGGCGTAATTGTACGCCCCCATAGTTCACCATCCTTAGCCTCTTCAATTTCAAGAATATTAAATTCAGTTTTTGGTGAGATTGAAATATGTGTCATAAAATTTAAGCTCCAATTTGGTAAGCAATAGAAAATTGTAAATATCGAACTCCACCAGTAATTAAGTCACTGGCTTGCAACATCGTGGTATTGGTTTGAACATCGGCTGCGTCATAGGTTTTCATGAATTGAATATCTGAACCAGCATCTACTCTAGGTATTAAAATGCCATTTGGTACATTAAACATCGTATTGTAAGCAATTGCGCCATGCGCTCTATGGTTGACTGATATAGCCGCCTTTGGTTGACCTTTGAGTATTACAGATCCACCCGCACCATTTAGTACGCCATCTAATACTAAGTTGATACTTGAATGACACATACCGCCAATTATTACAGAACGTGCATCAGTCGCAATAACTGGAATATTACCCCCGCCTGATGTCTCTAATGTAGCTATCCAGTTTAATGCATAGGTTTTTGCCATTTCCGCCCAAGGTGAAAAGACACCACCTGACATATGCCTAATTTTCAACCTTGGATTTGCATTGCCATGAGAAACCCCAATTTGAGAACGGTTAGTCGAAGCTAAAGGTGTTCCTCCACCATCAAAGCTTGTGTAAATGTGCCAATACCCAATATCAGGCATATTGGCATGAGTACCAAATAATATATGATGAAGGGTTGTATTTGGATCGTCAGTATTCAAGCCTTTTCTATAGCCCATGCTATCAACAACGGCTTGATTGGCGGCTGTCGCTGCATTTACTTCAGTTGTTTTGCCCTCGAATATTGTCTGGGCATTTCCAAGCGCCTCCGTCCCAGCCTCCATTGCATTTTTGGCGGCTGTTAATTCTTGTGTGGTTGCCATTTTAGTTTCCTTCTAAAGTCATTAATCGTTGGGTTGTGTCTATATTCTGTGCGGCATTCTGCATTGCAAGCGCGCCAAATCTTAATTGCGTCACCATGCTTGTGTCGTTAAATGCATCTTGGGTGCTGTTAAGCGGTGCAAGTGTCGTATCAATCATTTTTTGGATAGATAGTTTAAATAAATCACCAAATGTCACCCCTTGTTTGTTTATTCCCGACCCATTAATCAGCGTTCGAATATTCCAAAGTAAACCATTCAAAAAGCTTGGTGTTAAAATTGTAGGCGGCACACCATCCACTGGGTCTGGTTCAGCAAACCATCCACCATCAAAACTTGTGCTTGGGTCAAGTGGCGGCATGTCGACAACTGCATCCGCCTTGTTTGGGTATTTAAAATCCATATTCACTCCACTAATATGTTAATTTTGCCATAGCTCGGTGCTTTCCTCTTAAAAGCACAAACCATTT
>JABSRY010000041.1 GCA_013214985.1 Hyphomicrobiales bacterium | reverse complement strand
TGTGGGTTTGTCAGTGTGTAGCCACTGGGCGGCGTGTCGAGCGAAATGCCAAAATGTTGATCACCTGCTGTGGTGATTACCGCTTTTGCACCCAATATATTGGCGCATTTTAGAGCAATATCGACACCGCTGCCAAGCGTCGATGCTTGGCTGTGCCCACCAACCAATGGAATAATATGCGAAGCCTTGTCATCAATAGCGATAACTGGCGGTTCATCATGTTTGTTTTGCAGCTTTGGTGCAATGGAGCGGGTTAAGATTGCCATGCTGCAAATGCCGATAATCACAGTTTTTTGTGAAAATAATTCCGCTATTTTGACTTTAATATTATCGACAAATATATCGGCCTCAAGCAACTTGCCTGACTTGCTGATAATTTGACCGCCAAAATGCGATTTTAATTTTTGTGCGATTTCTGCGCCATTTGGCGTCAGGGCGATATAGGCAATATGGGTCATAAATTTTTATCTTTTATTGATGATTATCATCGAAAAATAGGGGCGGGTATCGTGGTTTGTTGAGGCCATTGGCGTTACTTTTTGTTGCTTTTGGCTAACATATTCAACAAGGTTGGCCTTATCTAGCAGGTTAAACTTTTCTAAGATTTGTCTTAACTTGGCAAAATGTCGCCCAACTTTATAAATTGCTATATTGTTGCCTGTGCGTATTTTGTCGATTAAAATAGCTTCATCAAGTGTCGCAGGGATAATTTGCAAATCTTCATTTTGAATAAGCATGGGTATTTTTAGCGCAGCACTAGCGGCAACAAATGCGGGCATTGATGGTATAATTTCGGTGGCGAAATTATCTACCAATCGTTCAAAAATATAGGCAAAGCTACCATAGAAAAACGCATCGCCCTCGCACAAGCACGCAACATCAAGCCCAGCATCTAAATGTTTGCTAATTTTTTTTGCAGCGTCGTCATAGGCAAGGTTAGCGGCCGCTCGGTTAACATTAATCGGCACATAAAAACCGAGCTTTTTAGTGGCTTTTGGTGCGTGCGGGGCTGCAATTTGCCAAGCAATGCTTTTGCCTGCTTGGTTGGTTGGGTATGAAATTATATCGGCAGATTTTATAAGCCGTACGGCTTTTAATGTCAGTAATTCGGGGTCGCCCGGGCCAACGCCAATGCCGTATAATTTACCAGTTTTTACTTTATTCATTTGCATTCTCTTCAAGCTTGGTTTTTATAAGCGACAGCTGTGTAACAGTTAGATTATTCTTAAACGCGTGTAAACTGCCAATGGGTACTAAATTGGCACTGCTCAATTGAATGTATGATAATTGCCGCAACTGGCTGAAATTATCACTGAATGTTTGATGAATTAGGTTAAGGTTAGCGGCGCCTTCAAGGGTAACGACATTAACCACTAGCCGCCCACCAATTGGCAATATATCGTAGATTTTATTAAACAAATCTGGGGTCAGGCCACCACCAATAAATACCGCATCAGGTTGTGGCAATTTATCGATAAGCGCCTCTATATTACCTTCATGTATCTTCAAGTTTGGCACGCCCAAATTATTGGCGTTAATTTTAATGTTTAAAATTCGCTTGGCCGATTTTTCGACCGCATGGCAAATTGAGCCTTGGGCTATCCGCATATATTCAATGCCTATTGAGCCACTACCTGCGCCTAAATCCCACATAATGCTGTTAGGCGTAGGCAGCAATTTATTAAGCGTAGCCGCCCGTATGTCGCTTTTGGTCAGTTGCCCGTCATGCACGAAATGGCTGTCATCTAACCCCGCAATATTGGGGATAATGGGCGCAAACTCATCAGCAATACATTCAATAGCAATACTATTAAAATCGGCCGCTGCGCCAACCTCCCAATCGTTGGCGGTGGCGTTTAAAATGCGCTCATCTTTGCCACCCATATGCTCTAAAATAGTTAGTTTACTGTTGCCAAAACCCCTATCTGCTAACAAGTCGGCAATATCATCAATGCTTTGACTATTGGTGGTCAGTGCAATGATGCGGTTATTATGCTCAACCGCTTTATGAATTAAATTGAGCGAACGGCCATGCACGCTAATGCATTTTACTTGCCGCAAACCCCAACCAAGCCGTGCCGCTGCCAGTGAAAAAGCCGATGGGCTAGGGATGATATGCATTTCATCGATGCTTATGCGCTTTGCCATGGTTGCTCCAATGCCAAAATGCATGGGGTCGCCCGTGGCCAAAATTACCACATTGCAGCCATTACGCCCCGCATCGCGCCAACCCAGAATTTTTTTTATGCCTGCGTGTAACGGGCTGCCCCAAATATGGGTTTCGGCTTTAAGTTTGGGCATGTCTTTTAAATGCCGCTCGGCTGCTAACAATATATCGGCATCTCGGCAAATTTGCTGAACTTTGGGCGATAAGCCTTCAAAGCCATCATCGCCAATGCCTATAATGGTTAGCCATTTTTTAGCAGGATTACTGGTCATTAACCAAGCCCTCCTGCAACAGCATTTAGCACAGCGCTTGCCATCGCGCTACCGCCGCGCCTGCCTTTAAGCGCTATATATTCAATATCCAAATTTTGTGCAATAAGTGCTGCTTTACTTTCGACCGCGCCAACAAACCCAACAGGAAAGCCGATGATTGCAGCAGGCCGTAAATCTGTTTCAGCTAAAGTTTCGAGTAGGCGAAAAAGCACCGTTGGGGCATTGCCGATAACAATAACCGCGCCGTCTAAATGGGGCAGCCAAAGTTTAACCGCCGCCGCGCTACGGGTGGTCTGTTGTTCAAGTGCAATTTGTGGGGTCGCATCATCGTTCAACGTGCAAATGAGCGGGTTATTGGCAGGCAATAAGCGTCTAATAATGCCCGATTTTACCATTTCACAATCACATAATATAGGCGCACCGCTTTGCAGTGCAGCCTGCGCATAATCAATAAAATTTGCCGAAAAATTAATATCATCGGCAATATCGACCATGCCACAAGAATGGATTAAGCGCGTAATCACCATGTGCATATTGTCGGGAAAGCGGCTAAAATCGACCTCACTACGCAATGTCTCAAAACTTTTAGCGTAAATTGCTTTTGGGTCTTTGATATAATTATGTTTCATAATTTTAACTTTGTGAATGATTAATCAATTATGGAATTTTAGGGTCTAGCGTATTAGGCCCATGGCTATGATCGGCATGGGGGTAGGGGTGATGGTGGTGATCGTCATGACTATGATCATGCGAATGCTCGTGACTATGTGGTGCGGCATCATTAATGCCTTCAACATGGTGATGATGGCTTTCTTGCGGCAAACCAATTTGGTCTTCAAAGCCTAACACTTGCTCGCGATATTTACATAGGCCGCAATTCATCGCGTTGTCGCCGTCTAAAATTTCTAATACGCGGTTTAAAAAAGTTTCAATCACCAACGAGTGGTCGTTCAAATAAGAGGCTTTTACAAACTCAATATCGGGATATTGCGCGGCAACCTTGTCGTGGTACGCATAAATACGGTCAACCAAAATGCCAGTGAATAGAAAATATGGAAAAGTGATAATGCGTTTATAACCAAGCTTAACCGCATGTTCTAGCGCAGGTTGCACAAGCGGAAAAGTAACCCCACTATAACCCGTTTCGCCCCAGCCAAGGCCAATACCCTCCAACAATAAGCGCATTACTTTTTGCACATTGGAGTTTGCATCCGGGGCAGACGCCCCGCGGCCAATGACCATTAATAGGGTGTCTTGGTTGCTAATTTGATCGCCTGCTTGGGCAATTGCTTCATTAACCCGATCGCTCGCCGCGCGGATCATTTTAGTATCAATTGATAAATCGCGCCCATAATCGATATGTAAATCATGCTGTTTGGCATAGGTATTTAACACCGATGGAATATCGTTTTTTGCATGGCCTGCCGCAAATAACATGCCTGGGATAGCCAGTACGCGGGTAACGCCTTGGTCTTGCAAGTTTTTAAGCCCAGTTTTAATAATAGGCGTAGCAAATTCCAAATAACCATAATCGACAGGTATGTTTGGTAGATATTTAGCAATGGCTTTTGAGAGTTTTGAAAACTCGGCAACGGCGCCTAAATCACGGCTACCATGGCCACAAATCATAATGCCCGTTTTTTGTGGTTCGGCTAAAATGCGATTTTCTAAGGCATCTAAAAAAGCTTTAGGAATTTGATATTCGGTTTCGATATTTTGCATATGGGGCACGCTTTAACTTTGTTTTGGCGCGCAAGAAATGGTGCTGTGGCACAAATCTAAAACAGCTATTGCGTTAATCCCCGATTTGGGTCGATCGCAGCAAAGTAAATTTCAGTCGTATCAAGACGACGCCGTGAATTTAAACCCATCATAAAAATATTCTCACACAAGTCAATAGAACATATAAAGAACATTCACCTGACATGTGTAAGTTAGTAATTAGTTTAACTTAGACAAAAGGAGAGTGAATGTGAAACCTGTAATAAATATAGATCAACTTGAATTTGAAGATGATGGAGAAAATATCCCAAGCAAAAGCGCTGGGGTTAGCAACTTGGTGGGGGCAAAAAATCTAGAATATAACATTAGCATTTGCCCGCCAGGTAAATCGACATGCCCAATGCACAACCACCATATTGGCGAAGAAATGTTTATGATTTTGGAAGGCGAGGGTAAACTTCGTTTTGGTAAAAGTGAACACCCGCTTCGTAAAGGCGATATTATTGGTTGCCCACCTGGTGGACAAGATGTCGCCCACCAAATTATTAATACAGGAACAGTAGACTTAAAATATTTGTCACTAAGCACAACTTTTGTAGATGACATTGTTGAATACCCAGATTCCAATAAAATTGGTGTATTTTCTCTTGGTACCGATGGTGCAAGAATTAAAAAAATATTTAAAGCAGATAGCGATGTAGATTATTATGAAGGCGAAACCGATGACATCTTATACAAATAGATGATATATTTAATCGGCATTTGTCGCCATATTATCAAGATAATTTAAAAAAAGGAGATTATGATGACTAAAAAATCCTATGATTTTACAACGGGCGATAAAGATGTTGTGGTTTTTGAAAATGACCAACATATTATTGGTAAGCGCGGCGGTGTTGTGGTGGTAGACACGCATACTTCGCTACTATTGTTAGAACGCGGCCCGCCTCCAACTTGGTATTTTCCGACCGCCGATATTAATATGGAACTATTAGAATCTATAGATTTATCGACCCACTGCCCCCGTAAAGGCGATGCGTCTTATTACAGATTTAAAGCAGATGGCGCTGCTGCAAAGCCACTAGTTTGGTATTATAAAGCACCTTTTGAACCTGCTAAAATGATAAAAGACCATTTAGCTTTTTATTTTGAAGCGATGGATGAATGGCTAGTTGATAGGCAAAAGATTGATAATCAGGCATCAATTGCTTGAATGATGTCGAGTAATTTATAGTAGCGGTGTATATGCCGTTTGTCGGGCATGTCGATCATAAACACTTTGATACCAAGTTTACGGGCGGCGAGTAATTTATTATCGAACGTCTCGCCGCCACTGTTTTTACATATTAAATGGCTGATTTTATGCTGTTGCATGAGTTTAATTTCATCGGCCAATATAAAAGGCGGCCGCGCGAGCAAAATCTCAAAGCCATCAGTTAGTTTATGAGCTTGTAATAATGGCGGCTCAATCATTCTTGCGATAACAGATTGTTTGAGTGGCAGATAAGGCAATATGTTTTGGCTGCCAATTGTTAGTAATATTCTAGCCGCTTTGGGTAATGTTTTTATCAGCTGTTCGGTGTTTTGAAATATCTGCCAATCATCGTTTAATGTCGCTTGCCATGCCTTGCGGGCATATTGCAGGATAGGAATTTGTACTTTTTCACAGGCAATAATGGCATTTTTAGTGATGTTTTTGGCAAAGGGATGGGTTGCGTCAATGCAAATTTCGACATTTTTTTTGCGTAAACAATCGGCCAAACCGTTTGCCCCACCAAAACCACCCGAGATATGATGGCAGCCATTGGGTAACAGAGCTGACTTGGTTTTACCAGCAATTGAATAGGTAATTTCGTGATGTTTGCTTATGGCTTCGGCCAATATTCTAGCATTTTTTGTGCCGCCTAAAATTAAAATTCGCATGGTCACTCCTGATGGGCGATGATGTCGCCAGATCGGTCGGTGATAACAATGTCGAGTTTGATTTCTGGTCGGTTGCAGATTTTAGATGCCTGTTCATGGGCAAGTATTGCGATATGCTCTGCGATTTTGATATTATTTTCTACCGCTAGGTTTAAGCATTGCAGGGCAGTGTTGGCTTGCTGTATTTGCTTACATAATTTTGCATCTGCGTCCAATATTTTAAACTGATCGCGCATCCAATTAAAATCGACTTGGCTGCGCGATGAATGCAGATCGCGAAAGCCCATCGCCAATTTGGTAATTTTAGCAAAACCGCCCGCTATGGTTACTTTGTCGACGGGGCATTTGCGTAGATATTTAAGCAAGCCCCCCACGAAATCGCCCATATCCATCAGCGCAATTTCGGGTAAACTATGAAATTTTGCTACAGCCGCCGCGCTTGTGCTGCCTGTGCTGCCTGCAACATGGTTTAAGCCAGCGGCGCGCGCAACATCCACCCCGCGGTGGATTGAGGCAATCCACGCACTGCAAGAAAAAGGGTGCACCACACCCGTTGTACCCAAAATAGATAGGCCGCCCAAAATACCTAAGCGCGGGTTCCACGTTTTTTTTGCAATGTTTTTACCATCTGGTATAGAAATAGTAATTTCAACATCGGCAGGTATTTTATGATGTTGGGTGATTTCTGTAACCACCGCGGCCATTAATTGTCTTGGGATCGGGTTTATAGCCGCTTGTCCAACATCAATGGGCAGGCCATCTAATGTAACCGTGCCGACGCCGTCGCCTGCAACAAATTTAATGCCTTCACCCGCCTTAAGCAGCCGCACTTCGCTAATAATCAGTGCGCCATGGGTCACATCTGGGTCATCACCTGCATCCTTAATGATGGCGGCTTGGGCAAACTTGCCGCGCTTATCTTGGCCTAAACCTTCTAACGCCAAGCAAAAACTGGGTGCATCGCCTTTTGGCAAGGTGATGGATACAGGGTCGAGGAAATGACCGCTAAGCAAAGCGGTTAAAGCGGCTTTTGTTGCTGCTGTTGCGCATGCGCCAGTTGTCCACCCGCGGCGTAAAATATTGGCGGGTTGCGGTTTGGTTTGCAAATTTGAACTTTTTGGCTTTTGGCTCATGCATTTTCTCTAGTGCAAAAATTGCGATCAGTATAGCAAAATCTGTAATGATGGCATAAGCTTAATTCATGATAAATGATTCTGATATTAAAATGCTAAGTAAATTTATGCCGCAATTTCCGCCTGGTTCGGTTTGGTTGGTTGGTGCAGGCCCTGGGCATGTTGGTTTAATAAGCGTAATGGGGTTATTTGCCCTAAAACAAGCCGATGTGGTGGTTTATGATGCCTTGGTAAACCGAGAATTTTTGCAATTTATGCGCCCTGATGCCGAGGCTATTTATGCGGGTAAACGCGGCGGCAAGCCCTCTGCCACACAAGAAAATATTAGCCATGCTATTATTAAATATGCCAAACAAGGTAAGCGCGTTTTACGCCTAAAGGGCGGCGACCCGTTTATATTTGGGCGCGGCGGTGAAGAGGTTGAAGCATTATCTAAAGCCGATATTCGATTTTTGGCTATACCTGGCATTACCGCGGGCATTGGCGGTTTGGCATTTGCGCATATCCCAGCCACAACACGCGAAACCAACCAGTCTATTACCTTTTTAACAGGCCATGATAGCAAAGGCATTATACCCAGTGCGATAGATTGGGACGCCTTAGCAAAAGGCTCGCAAACCATTGTTATGTATATGGCACTAAAAAATATAGATGATATTTGCAAGCGCCTAATTGGCGGTGGGCGCGATGAAAATGAGCCCGTTGCATTTGTGCGTAACGCGACCCTTAGCGATCAGCAAGTTTGGCAAACAAGCCTAGGTGCAGCTGCAAATTTTGTAGCTGAAAATGATATTAAACCACCCGCAATTGTGGTGATTGGTGGCAATGTTGCTTTGCGGGCAAAAATATTAGCCCATGCATTGCCATTTTACCCAGAGGCGCAGAAATAGTATGTCAAAAGGCTTTGTAATTGCTGCGACCCATTCTGGTGCAGGTAAATCGCTCATTAGCATGGCGTTGTTGCGCTGTTTTAAGCGCCAAAACTTGCAAATGGCGGCTGCTAAAACAGGGCCAGATTATATAGACCCTGCTTTTCATGCCAAAGCGATAGGTGGTATTTGCTATAATTATGATTTATGGGCAATGAATGATGCCAGTTTAAACATGGTTCAAACCCATTTGGCCAAAGCAGATATGGCAATTATTGAAGGTGTGCTTGGCCTGTTTGATGGCCCAATTGAAGGCATTGGCAGCACTGCCGATGTTGCCGCAAAATTAAATCTACCCGTTATTTTGGTAGTTGATGCAGGGGCAATGGGGCAAAGCGTTGCCGCGCTTATTCATGGGTTCGCGACCTATAGAAAAGATGTAACTATTGCGGCGGTTATTTTTAATAATATCGGCACGCCAAGGCACGAAAAAATGTTACGCGCAGCGATTGAGCCGTTAAATATTATAGTGATTGGCTGCTTACCACGCCATAAAAATATGCTTTTACCCTCCCGGCATTTGGGCTTAGTACAAGCCGATGAAATGCAAGATTTTGAAACCTTTATAAATGGTGCTGCAGACTATATCGAACAGCATTTAGACCTTGGTTTGCTAGCAAGCAAAGCGGGGACACTTAGCGCGAACGGCAAAAAAGCCGAATTTAAGCTTAAACCGCTTGGGCAAAAAATTGCCATTGCTAAAGATGCCGCTTTTACCTTTATCTACCCGCATATTGTTACCCAATGGCGCCAAATGGGTGCCGAAGTCAGCTATTTTTCACCGCTTAATAATGAATTGCCAAATTCAGATGTAGATGCCGTTTTTTTACCTGGCGGCTACCCCGAATTGTTTGCCGCAGAGCTAGCCAGTAAAGCTGAACTGCGTATTAGGCTAAAGCAATTAGCTCAAAATGATAAAATAATTTATGGTGAATGCGGTGGCTATATGGCCATGGGCAAGGCGCTTATAGATAAACAAGGCGTGCGCCACCAGATGTTTGACCTGTTAGATTTAGTAACTAGTTTTGAGCAACCAAAACGCCAATTAGGCTACCGAAAATTACAACATGACAGCCAACTGCCTTGGGCAAGAAATCTGTTTGGGCATGAGTTTCATTATACCCACGCACTAGAAGCAAATGGTGAGCCATTGTTTAAAGCTTGGGACGCTCAAAATGTGAGCCATGGCAATATGGGGCTACAAAATGGTACAATTATGGGTTCTTACGCCCATATAATTGACGTTAAGGGTAGCTGATGGCGAAACAATTATACCATGGCGGGGCACTAGATGCGGCAATTTTACAATATGGTGGCAATGTCGATGATTGGTTAGATTTATCGACAGGTATAAACCCCAATGCTTATGAAATTGATGCAATTAACCCACTTGCTTGGCAGCAATTGCCACAAAAATCGGCCTTATTAGCGTTAGAAAATGCCGCCAAATTGGCCTATCAATGCCGCGATGCGCATGTTGCTATTGGCAATGGCACGCAGGTATTTATTGAAAATTTGCCAAGGTTATTTGCCAAATCGACCATCGCCATATGCGCCCCAACTTATGAAGAACATGCCGAAAATTGGGCGAAACACGGACACAAGGTTGAACTAGTAAATCATGTAATTGATGCACAAGACGCGGATCATTTGTTAATTGTCAACCCCAACAACCCAACAGGCAAGTTATATTCACCCGAGCAACTGCTAGAATTACATGCCCATTATCAGCAAAAAAATGGCTATCTAATTATTGATGAAGCCTTTATGGATATGACACCCAAAATGAGTATGAGCCAATATGCAGGCATGGATAATCTAATTATCTTACGCTCATTTGGCAAGTTTTTTGGGCTAGCAGGGGTGCGGGTTGGTTTTATGTTAGGGTGCAAAAAAATCATTGATGTCATGCAAACCCATATTAGTTTATGGGCGGTGTCTGGCGCATCGGTAGAGATTGCCACAAAGGCTTTGCAAAATTTAGAATGGCAAGATAAAATGCGTTTAACGCTAAAAAATGACATGCAACAAATGCAACATATCTTAACAGATAATGGGTTTAATATTATAGGCACGACTGATTTATTTTGTTTGGTTTCTATGCCATCTAAACAATATGGCGCATATAAATATTTTGGAAAATTGGCCGAGCAACATATACTCACTCGTAAATTTAATGGGGATGATGAAATATTGCGACTAGGTTTGGTAAAAGCAGCTAGCCAGAGCCACTTAGCGGCAAAGTTAAAACAAATATGTTTGGAGTTATGCCAATGAGTTGGGTGTGGTTAATAATTGCAGCAATGGTTTTGGACGTCGCGCTTGGCGACCCTAAATGGTTGTTTAA
>JABSRY010000409.1 GCA_013214985.1 Hyphomicrobiales bacterium | reverse complement strand
GTTGGTTTTGCCTAATATAGACAGGTAAATTTCGGGGTTTGAATCTGCGAAGTTGTTAATCCTTACCACGCGATATAGACAGATTTGAGTTTCGCCGATTGCCTCTGCAAAATAATTATATTCTTTATCGATAATATTGCCCAACATATCGCCTGGGAAACCAAGTGATACGATTTGCTGGCGGCCATCATCTAGCAATTTATAGATTTTAACCATGCCTGATATGATCGAGCCTAAATAATCGTTGGTTTTGCCTTCGGTGAAGATTAACTGCCCATCCTGAAATTTTTTAGTGACTGAAAGTGCAGAGAATTCTTCTAATGCCCGATCATCCAAAGCATTGCAAAAAGACAGGTCTTTAACCGCGCAATGGTTGCATTTATCTAGGTTTATTATTCTGCCTAGATTTATAATATTGCTAACTTGATTTTGCTGAATGTGGTTCATGTGAGGCGCCCAATTTAATTTAATTTATTATAAATTGGATTGGGTGCTAACTACAACGCGCATTGTGTCACATGTGACATAATGTGACATAACGCAGATGGGTTGCTTTGAAATTTATGAACCTTTAAAATTTGGTGGGCGTTTTTCTAAAAATGCTGCCATACCTTCGGTCTTGTCTTCGGTTGCTTGTAGCACAGCAAAGCGGGCGCGTTCATATTGCAGGCCTTCAGTTAGGCTTGAATTAAAGCTATTTAAGATAGATGCTTTGGCACTTTGAACGGCAAATGGTGCGTTGCGTGAAATATGTTTAGCTAATGTTTTAGCCGCTTCTAGTGCGCCGCCCTGCTTGGTCTTTTCGGCTGCAATACCACATGATAATGCTTCATCGGCACTAATAAACTGGGCGCTTAATGCCATTTTCATGGCCATTGCTTTGCCAACCATACGGGGTAATATTTGGGTGCCGCCAGCCCCTGGCATAACGCCTACTTTAACCTCGGGCACACCTAATTTTGCGCCTTCAGCTACGATGGCAATATCGCACGACAGAGTTAGCTCTAACCCACCGCCTAGTGCAAAACCTTCTACTGCGGCGATAAGTGGTTTAGTAAAACGTCTGACAATTTCGAAAGCTTTTAGGCGGCTATCGGTTAGGGCGCCTTGTGCTGTGACATCTTTTAGCTCGTTTAAATCTGCCCCTGCAGCAAAGGCTTTTTCGTTGCCTGTTAGGATGACCACCCGTATGTTTTTATCGGTTTCGGCCGCGATTAACGCATCTGCTACTTGCCATAAGAGTGCGTTATTTAATGCATTTAGCTTTGCAGGACGGTTTAACTGTAAAATGCGGGTATTATGGTCAATATCGGTGACGATAAGTATGTTTTCTTCGGTCATTTTGCTTCCCTAATCATGCAATATATGAATTAAATTTTTGATGAATTAAGCCCACCTAAAAACAGGTCGCAAGCTAGTTTCGAATAGTCTTGTCTGGTCATAGGGCCATCTTGTTTAAACCAAGTATAATGCCAATTAAGCATGCCCAACAATGACATGGTTAGCGGCATGGCTTTTTCGGGGGTGTCGTTTAAACTGGGTTTATTAGAGATAATAATTTCGGTAAAAAACACCACAATTTCGCGTTCGCCGATTTTAATTTTGCGCCTATCTTCTATCGGTAAGATTTGAAGGTCGTTAATAAGTGCGCGATGGGTATCGTCGGCATCTTCATAACTTTTGAGCAGGGCGTCGACCGCTAAAAAAAGTCTATCTTCGGGGCTTTTATCGGCCAAATTTACCTTTGCCAGATCATTTTTTAAATGTTCGATATGCTTGAATAAAACATCAAAGAGAATGGCTTCTTTATTAGAATAATAATGGTAGAGCGTGGCTTTTGACACATTGCAATGTGTTGCTAATTGCGACATCGAAGCGCCCGCAAAACCCTTATCTGCAAACAAAAGAGCGGCATTTTTTAATATGCTATTTCTCTTTTCATCATAATCTTGCGCGCGAATTCTGGCCATAATTTGTTTTTAATCTCTTTATCGGTTATTTTACTCACACATCTATCATTTTACTTTGCGCAAATCAACCACACGCTGTGCTTTGCCTTGTGAACGCGCGACACTGCCTGGTTGATTAACATTAACTTTGGAACTGACGCCAACTGTCGATTTAATATAATGTGCAAGCTCTCGGGCGGAGGCTTCGCATTCATTAGCCAACACATTATTGGCATTGGCTTCGACATTAATTGTCATGACATCCATACGCCCTGCACGGGTTAGCTCAATTTGATAATGCGGCGATAGGCCTTTGCATTTTAGAATCTGCTCTTCGATTTGGGTTGGAAAAACATTAACCCCGCGCAGGATAATCATATCATCGCTGCGGCCTGTGATTTTTTCGATGCGCCTCATAGAGCGGGCTGTGCCAGGTAAAAGCCTAGTTAAATCGCGGGTTCTATAGCGAATAATTGGAAAAGCTTCTTTGGTTAAAGAGGTAAATACCAGCTCGCCTTTTTCGCCATCGGCAACCACTTCGCCTGTATCGGGGTTGATTATTTCGGGAAAGAAATGATCTTCCCAAATGTGTAGACCATCTTTGGTTTCAACACATTCACTGGCAACACCTGGCCCCATAACTTCGGACAGGCCGTAAATATCGACTGCATGCATGTTAAATTTATCTTCTATTTCGGTACGCATGGCATTTGTCCATGGTTCGGCGCCAAAAATGCCGACTTGTAAGCTTGTCTCGCGGGGGTTAATGCCGCGTTTTTCGAAATTATCTAAAATTGACAGCATATAAGACGGGGTAACCATAATGATTTTTGGTTTGAAATCTAGGATTAAGTCGACCTGTCTTTCGGTCATGCCGCCTGAAATGGGTACCACTGTGCAGCCTAGAGCCTCTGCCCCATAATGGGCACCCAAGCCGCCTGTAAATAGGCCATAACCATATGCAACATGCAGTATATCACCTGCGCGACCGCCCGCAGCACGGATTGAACGCGCTACGACGCTTGACCATGTTTTAATGTCGTTTTTTGTATAACCCACCACAGTCGGTTTGCCTGTTGTGCCAGAGGAGGCATGCAAGCGAGAAATTTGATTTTGCGGCACGGCGAATAGGCCAAACGGATAATTGTTTCTAAGGTCGGTTTTGACTGTGAAGGGAAATTTTGATAGATCGGACAATTGTTTCAAATCATCGGGATGTATGCCTTTATCATCAAACGCCTTTTTGTAATGTGCTACATTAT
>JABSRY010000408.1 GCA_013214985.1 Hyphomicrobiales bacterium | reverse complement strand
AAGTCTTCAATGTCAACGGCACGAAACTTGATGTAGCCCTTGTCTTCATCATCACTCCAGCAATCGACTGTCTTAAAAGTTTCCGGCTTGGCAAGTGAATTTTTAATTAATGCCTCTGCCTCTGCGCCCCAGAACTCCTTTGCTCCCTGCTGCTTTTCTTTTGAGTCAGCTGAGTCAGCTTCCATTTTTAGAAAATCGGCTTCGTCCGGGTTAAAGAAAAACAGGTAGCCGCTCAAGACGACACCCGCCACTAGGCAAAGTATTAATAATGAGACTATGATAATAACCGGATTCATAATTATACGGCACATTGATTTCCATATTGACGTACAATTACTCCTCAATAGAAACTTAATGCCGCAAGCTAAGCGATGCAAAAAAACGCCTATGATTAATCATTGTTTTTAAGGGTTTTAATGATCTTTTCAACTTGCGCAGTTTCCTGAACACCAAGCGCCGCAGTGGGCTCATCCATAATAATTAATTTGGAAGCAAAAGTTGCAGACCGCGCTATGGCAACACATTGGCGCTGACCACCCGACATATTGCGTATGGTATTACTCAAATTCTGAATTTTCACACCAGTGCGCTTTAAACCTTCTTCGGTTTTTCGACGCATATATTTATTATCAAGGATGGAGAATGGGCCTAAATTAATCAGGCGTTTTTCGCGTCCCAAAAATAAATTGGATGGTACATCAAGGTCATCGGCTAATGCCAAATTCTGAAAAACAGTTTCCATTCCAGCTTCACGGGCTTCAAGTGGTCCATTAAAATGAACTTCATCCCCATCAAACCATACCTTGCCAGATGTACGCTGCTCAACACCCGTAATTTGTCTTACAAATGTCGATTTTCCTGCCCCATTATCCCCCATAATGGCGACATGTTCACCCGCTTTGAGCTCAAAGTTAGCACTTCGCAAGGCATGTAAACCGCCATAATTTTTAGTTAAATTTTCGGTTTTTATTATAATATCTGTCATTATTAAACCTCCATCGCGCGGCGTTTTTGACGCCAAACATCAGCGACAACGGCAGCAACAATAATAGCGCCTTTAATCATTTCTTGGTAATAAGCATCGAGCCGTAAAAACGTAAAGCCCGATATAATCACACCAAAAATCAACATGCCAATAACCGTCCCGACAATTGAGCCACGACCACCAGCAAGGCTAACCCCACCAATCACAGTCATTGCAATCGCGTCAAGTTCATACATAACGCCCATTCCAGCCTGAGCCGTCAAACCCCGAGCCGACAAAACCATCCCAGCAATACCCGCCAAAAGCCCAGCAATTGCATAAACCAATACCTTATGGCGCTCGACATTAATGCCAGACATACGCGCACCCTCTTCGTTCGAGCCAATTGCATAAGTATGTTTGCCATAAACCGTGTATTTCAGAATAAGATAAAATAATATAGCCAAGCCAATAAAAATAAACACAGGCGTCATACCCTCACCCATCAAAGCATAGCTATCCGTCGGAAAAGAAACAGGCTTGCCTTTTGTATACCATTTAGCAATACCGCGTGCAGATACCATCATGCCCAATGTTGCAATAAATGGTGGAATTTTAGTGTAGGCAATCAATAAACCATTCATCAACCCGCCCAATAAACCACATAGCAAAGCAATAACGATCGGAATAATAACTGGTAAATCAACCCAGCCTTGTTCAATAAATACCGCACGTGGGTAGGTGCCAACTTGCGCAAAACTCATGGCTATCATTGCAGTTGCACCCGCAATAGAACCCGAGCTCAAATCAATTCCGCCAGTGATAATAACTTGCGTTACACCCAAAGCAATTATGCCGATAATAGAAACTTGCAAAATCATAATTGATAAACGCGTTGTATTAAATAAGAAACTCTTATCTTGTACAAACCAGCCTAGAATCTCAAATGTAAGGGCTATTCCAATTAAGCCAAGTAGTGCGTTAAATTCAGGTGGCCAGCTTCGTTTTTTCTTTTTTTCCGCAACCTTTATATTTGCGGTGCTATTGGTATCGGGCATTAATTTTCCTTCAACTTTCTGTCAATTTAGGTTGCTCCCGCTTTCTATTAAAAAACGGGAGCTCTTTTAAAATATCTATCAATAATATTTAGTTTTTATCCATATAATTCGCTAGGTTTACAGGCGTAACCAATTCAAACGGAACATAGAGTTTTTGTGCTACCGATTTCCCAGCAGCCAAAGCAACTGCAGCATCTAGCGCGCCAGAACCCTGCGCTGCAGCATTTTGGAAAACAGTCAAATCTTGGTCACCCGCTTTAATGGCCGCCAATGCGTCTTGCGTTGCATCAATACCTGCAATCACAACATCATCCATACTAATGCCTGCAGCTTTCAGCCCTTGAATAGCGCCAATTGCCATTTCGTCATTATTGGCAATCACAGCATCAAACTCAACACCAGCAGATAACCAGTTAGTAATCAAATCAGCACCTTGCACGCGGCTCCAATTAGCAGTTTGTTCTTCAACAATCTTAATACCCGCACACATAGGTAGTTTAAACACGTCATGAACGTCAGCAGTACGCTGCACAGCAGCTTGGTTAGATAATTCACCCATCATAACCACTACGTTACCCTGGCCACCTAATAATTTACAAACTTCAAAAGCTTGCAATGTGCCAGACACAATTTCGTTAGAAGCCACAAACGCTTGGTTATCTGGCATCGTATCAACATTTACAGGCTCACGGTTCACATAAACCAATGGCACACCAGCCGCTTCAGCAGCCTTTGACATCGCAACAGTGGCATCCGTATCAACAGGGTTAACAATAATAGCGTCAACACCAGATGCAATAAAGTTTTGAATTTGGTTTAATTGTTTACCAACATCATTTTGTGCATCTTCAACTTGTAAATCAGTATTTGGCAAAGATTCAGCATGTTTAATCATGCCATTTCTAAGAACTGTTAAGAAATTATCATCAAAAGCAGCCATACTTACACCAACACTCCCAGCAAGCGCGCTCGTGGTCATAAGTGCAGTTAAACTCACTATTGCAAGCAATTTTTTCATTTTATATTCTCCCTTTGGTGCCGACCCACCTTGGTTTATTTTTCGGCCTTTCAAATCATTGAAAGGGCATTTTTTTCTTTAATATTTATTCTCTAGATTTACCCCAATAAATTTTTGTTTTTTAGTTTTTGTTCAATAAATCCAATTGAGTCAGCCACTATAGCCATTATATCTTTTTC
>JABSRY010000407.1 GCA_013214985.1 Hyphomicrobiales bacterium | reverse complement strand
GGCCAATAGCTAGGGATAGTTGATGATCTGGCACAACCACTTCAATACGGTCAAGCTCTTCATCTAACAATACTTTGGCAACTTCAGCAGGGGCAAGTGCATTTACAATAAACGCCGCCAAATCTTCTGTCCAAGGCACAATGTCAATTTTTTCGCCGCCAAGCTCGTTTACCACAGCTTGAACACGCGCACCGCGCATACCAACACAGGCACCAACTGGGTCGATAGACGAGTCAGATGAAATAACTGCAATTTTGGCACGTGAACCTTGTTCACGCGCGACAGATTTAATTTCGATTACGCCATCAAAAATTTCGGGTACTTCTTGCATGAATAATTTTGTCATGAATTCAGGACGGGCGCGCGATAAGAAAATTTGCGGGCCTTTTTGCTCGTTATTAACGTCATAAACATAGGCACGAACACGGTCACCATTGCGCAAGTTTTCACGAGGTAAAGCTTCATCACGGCGGATAATCGCTTCACCGCGACCAAGGTCTACAATAACATTGCCATATTCTACGCGCTTAACAGTACCATGCACAATTTCGCCAACACGGTCTTTATATTCGTTATACATACGTTCGCGTTCGGCATCACGCACACGTTGCATGATAACTTGCTTTGCGCTTTGCGCGGCGATACGGCCAAATTCGATCGGTGGTAGCACTTCGGCTAAAATATCGCCATATTGGGCATTTGGGTTACGCTTATGGGCTTCTTTTAAAGTAATTTGTTGGCTATCATTTTCGATTTCTGAAGAAACTTCTAGCAAACGTTTAATAACCGTTTCGCCCGTTACTGGGTCGATCGTAACTTGAATGTTATTATCCATACCATAACGCGCAGATGCGGCTTTTTGAATAGCATCAGACATTGCGCCAAGAACAACCATTTTATCGATTTGTTTTTCGGCAGCTACAGCATTGGCGATTTGTAATAGTTCCAAGCGGTTAGCACTAATTGCAGCATCAGTCATTTTGTTCTCCATTATTTTCGGCATCGTTATTTTTATCAGCTTCACGGGCTTTTTGAGCTAACTTGCCCGCTTTTAAAAGCGCATCATTAATTAATAAATGTGCTTCTTCAATATTATTAAAGTCTAAGCCAATAATTTGGGGTTCGGAAAAACCTTCAACTTCAACAAAAATTCTTACTTCTTCGGTTTCGACATCAAAACCTTCGAGTTTACCTCTAAAACGCTTACGACCATCGACCATGTTTGACAGTTCGATTTTGGTATCAAAGCCTGCATTGCGTTCAAAATCAATAGGACGCACCAACGAGCGGGACATGCCTGGTGATGAGACCTCTAAACGATATTCGTTATTTATAGGGTCTTCAACCTCTAGAATAGGTGAAATAGCACGGCTGATTGCGGTGCAATCATCGATACCCAAGGTGCCGTCTGTTGTATTTTCGGCCATAATCTGAACATTTACGCCATCTTCTTCACCTATAATGCGCACGCGCACCAATTGAAAACCCGCATCTTCGATGACAGGTTCAACAATTTCGGCAATTGTTTTAGCAAGCCCAGATTCTTTGGCTAGTCTTTTGTTCATGTCTACCATTGGCAATAAACCCTGATTTTGGCAATAAAAAAAGCGGGTCACTCTCGCGGCCCACTCATAATATTTATGAATTTTAACAAATTTCTACACTTTATTTATGCGTTTGGCAAGCTTTATCTAATATGCCCTATATAATGGCATATTTGGGCCTATTTACGTTTAAAAAACATATAGGCGCTTTTGCGGCCAGCGCGTTGGGCTTTTGCTTCATAGCGGGTTGAAATCCAACCTTCTGGGGGTAATAACCAGTCTTGATCTTGTTCTGCAAGCCATTCAAAATTATCATCATTTTGTAAATGACGCAATGTCCAACTTACATAATCGGGAATATCCGACGCGACAAAAAATAGGGCGCCTGGTTTTAAAACGCGGGCAATTTGGCTTAAATTTTCTTCACAAATAAACCGACGTTTATTATGTTTGCTTTTATGCCACGGGTCTGGATATAGCAAAAATAACTTATCCAATGACGCGTCTGGCATGGCATCAAACACCACGCGCGCATCATCATTATGCACTCTGATATTTGAAATTTTATCTTCTTCTATCTCGGTTAATAATTTTGCGACACCATTTTGAAATGGCTCACAACCAATAATGCCAACATTTGGGTTTTCTCGTGCTTGGCGGGCGGTATGCTCACCACCGCCAAACCCGATTTCCATCCAATATTCTTGTTTTTTGTCGTGGAACAAAGCTTCTACACCTTGGTCTTTTAATATGTCCACATCCAACAGTACCTTAGGCAAAAAGCTTTCGAGCAAGCCAAATTGCCGTTGGCTCATGCCCTTAACAAAGGTACGCCCATGCACTTTACGTTTTTTATGCAGTGCGTTGTCTGGTTCGTAAAAATCTTCGTTCATTATAATGCCTTATCAGGTCTTTTGATGGGTAAATAATATAGGGGTTATATAGCTGCTTTTAGGGCATCTACCAAATCTGTTTTTTCCCAAGAAAAACCACCGTCTGCATCTGGCTCGCGGCCAAAATGGCCATAGGCTGCGGTACGGGCATAAATAGGCTTATTTAGGCCAAGATGTGTGCGAATGCCTTTGGGTGATAAATCCATAACCTTTGCAACGACTTGCTCTAATTTATCATTATCTATATCTGATGTGCCGTGCGTATCGACGTAAACCGATAGAGGTTCTGCAATGCCAATTGCATAGGACAATTGGATGGTACAACGTTCTGCCAAACCAGCTGCTACCACATTTTTAGCCAAATAACGGGCTGCATATGCGGCTGAACGGTCTACCTTGGTTGGGTCTTTGCCCGAAAAAGCACCGCCACCATGGGGTGCTGCGCCGCCATAAGTATCGACTATGATTTTGCGGCCTGTTAGGCCTGCATCGCCATCTGGCCCACCAATTACAAATTTACCCGTTGGATTGATATAGGTTTTAGTATCCTCTGTAATCCAACCTTCTGGTAAGGCTGCAATCACATATGGCATTACGATTTTTTTGACATCTGCTTGGCTTAACGCTTCATCATGTTGGGTGGATAGCACTAAGGTTTCGACCCCTACAGGTTTGCCATTTCTATATCTAACTGACAACTGAGTTTTTGCGTCTGGACGCAAACCCACAACTTTGCTTGCATGCCTTGCTTCTGAAAGGCTGCGCAAATTAGCATGGCTATAGTGAATAG
>JABSRY010000406.1 GCA_013214985.1 Hyphomicrobiales bacterium | reverse complement strand
ACGCACAATTTAGCGTCCACCCACCGCCCGCACCTTTGGTGGATACAACATATTCTTTAACCCGCAACCCTGCCATCATACGCCTAACAACCACAGGGTTTGTGCCCAATATTTTAGCAATTTTATCAGATGTCACAGGCGCATCCTGCTCACTCATATGCAGCAAAACATGCAACATTCTAGAAAGTCGATTATCACTTCTAATAAGTCAAATTACCCATTTCATATTCAATAAAACCAATTCGTAACTTATATTGCTACATTAATTGACAAATCCACTCAAGTAACATATGATGTTACAATTATAATTTCAATATAAGGAAAATAATGAACCCTCCAAAACAATCCATCAATTTTAATCAAGAAGCCAAAACATACGACAAAAAATGGATAAAATTAGCCGCAATGAAAGATGCACTACACCTATTCACCCGTGTTATATTTTCAGATCTGCCCAAAGATGCCCATATTCTGTGCGTCGGCGTCGGCACTGGCGACGAACTATTAGACATGGCGCAGCATAATCCAAATTGGCAATTTACCGCAGTCGACCCATCAGAATCAATGCTCAACCAATGCAAACAAAAGGCAGATAAACTTGGCATCACCTCTCGGTGCACTTTCCATCATGGCCAGTTAAACACCCTGCCAAATAAGCAAAAATTTAACGCCACCACCTGCTTTTTAGTCGCGCATCATATTGTTGACATCACCCAACGCCAAGCTTTATTCGACAATATTGCAACACGCCTATTGCCAAACGGACTTTTAATAAATGCCGATATTTCAGGCGATATAACCAAACCCGAATATAAAGAACTGCTTAATACATGGCTTCTTATGTACCGCTATGCGGGCCTGTCAAAGTCCGAAACAAAACACATAAAAACATCATTAGGCACCAGAGTAGCAATATTACCACCCATAAAAATTGAAGAACTAATTAAAAACAGTGGGTTCGACCAAACAACATTATTTTTCCAATCCCTATTAATTCACGCATGGTATTCCCAAATGCCCCTTAGCAAATAATTCGGGTACAACCGCTTGCAATAAACATCACCTTGCAACCATTTCATATCTGGTATACCGTTCATGCTAAATCATATATTTTGGGGGAAATAAATATGAAATATTTGCAAATAATCGTCGCTACAACACTCGCATTTGGGCTGGTTGCATGTAAATCTAGTGCATCTTATGATGCAGCAGAACTAGATCAACCATTAAGTTCAATCAAAAATCCTGGCCTGCTAAATGCTGCAATTATGAAGAGAATAATTGGTAAAAAAGTATCCAATAAAATAATTAGCGGTGTCATGTCTAAAGACAACAAAATCACGGGTATCCTACTTAAAAACGGAACACCATTTCTCGGGCGATGGCATCTTATACGAGGTAAATATTGCTCATCCTTTTATAAAGGTTTACATATTAAGCATGCATGCACGAATTTACGCCCAATATTAAATAAAAAGGGCAAGATAACCGCCATCGAAACACTATTTTATGGCAAACCAGTTGTCTACCAACTAGCAAGCCCCGCATAAATTTAAAGGCCTATAATAATGAATTTTGCACAGCAATTTAAAAACCTCCACATAAAAGGCAATCCCGTTATATTGTTTAATATTTGGGATGCAGGCACAGCAAAAATTGTAGAAAAATCTGGCGCAAAAGCCATTGCAACAGGCAGCGCCCCTGTGGCATATGCAAATGGTTTCGCAGATGGCGAAGTTATGCCGTTAGATTTAGTCATCGCCAATATCAAACGCATATGTCTTGCAACAAATCTGCCACTTACGGTAGATTTAGAGGGCGGATATGGTGCAGACGTTAATATAGTTGCAGAAACAGTGTCCCGCGCAATCGAGGCTGGCGCAATTGGCTTTAATTTCGAGGATCAAATCGTAGGAACAACCCAATTATATGATATTGCCCTTCAAAGCGATAGAATTAAGGCAGCACGCAAAGCAGCAACAAACGGCGCTTTTTTAAATTCCCGCACAGATTTGTTTTTAAAAGCCGCCCCACAAGCCCATAATGATGAGTTACTCAATGCTTCAATCGAACGCGCAAAAGCCTATGAACAAGCGGGCGCAGATGGTTTTTTTGCACCAGGCCTTGCAGACGAACAACTCATCAAGCGCCTTTGCGAACAAAGCCCCATACCCGTTAACATTTTAGCACTACCCAATGTTCCAAAAATAAAAACATTAGCAAAACTAGGTGTTTCACGCGTTAGTTATGGCCCAATCCCCTATAGAAAAATGGCATCTTGGTTCGAGCAAATAGCCAAAGAAGCCTTGCATCAAGGCTAAATTTCACAAATATTCCTTCAACAGCCATCATGCCGTATCATTTCGACAAACCAACCCTTGTCATTTCACCCCAAGCTTTATTGCGCGTCAGAAAACGCCACCAACCAACAATACGCCATAAATTATTTATTTGCCGATAACCAAAATTCTCAATAATGGCAATAAATGTTAGCCTGACTAGGCTGCGCGCATGCCTAAAACGCTTCAATGACATTTCTTCCAATACCAGCGACATAACGCTGATAAAAATTCCAACCACCATAAACAAACCCAAAAACGCCAATAGCAAATAAGGATGAATGTTGCCGATTGTGCAAGCTATGGCAGTCACTTTTCAATAGACAATTTGCAAAAATTATTAGGCGATAGCAATTGGATGGTTAGCGTCCATGCCACAAACGCATTATATAGCTATGGCGACGCAGGACGCCGCATTTTACAAATGATCGCAGAACAAAAACAAAAGTTTCAAGCCGCGCCATTGCCTTCCTTGCCAAAAAAGAAAGCGACCAAAATTTCTAACATTTTAAATCGCTAACTGCTAAATTCCGCCGCCGTTTAATTCATATTGAATTTCAGTTGTTTTTGTAATAAATTCACACCAAAAAGAGTGCGCAATTGACAAAACAAGAAACAACTTTCATAGCCTATGCAGGCGGATATGCTCCAAATTCCCAAAATGTAAAAATTTTGCATTTATCCGCCAAAACTGGCGAATTATTAAGCGAGGCTACAGGCCCCAAAATAGAAAACCCATCGTGGTTAACCATCAGCCACAACAAGCGTTTTCTATACATTGCCAGCGAAACCGCCTCACCTCAAGGGCGCATCCATTCTTATGCCATCCATGCTATATCAGGTGCATTAACCCTTATCAGCAATGTCGCTTCTGGCGGGGCGTTGCCCGGCTGCCTGTCAGAACACCCAGA
>JABSRY010000405.1 GCA_013214985.1 Hyphomicrobiales bacterium | reverse complement strand
AGCTAATACAACCCTTTACAGGCGCATTATTTAACATTGGTATCATGGTGCCAAGCATCATTCAGCTCGCATTAACCGAGTTTATAAATAATGGCCAATTTGCAAGCCATATTCGTAAAATGCGCGTACTCTATAATCAAAGAAGACTAACTTTATTAGCCGCAATAGATCAGTATTTAGGCGCGTTTATAACACCTATGCAAAATAATGCGGGCATGCATTTTGCGGTCAAAATCACCCACCCAAAACTACAGCAATTGGGTGATATAAAACTATGCCAACATTTGCAAAAAGACAATATAACCAGCCGCTCCCTATCCGCGTATAGCTTGTTCCCACTCCCCATAAACCAACAAGGTATATTGTTGGGTTTTGCACCCTTTACAGACAAACAGCTCACTGATACAGCTCAAAAAATGGCCGCATCATTTACAAAATTAGTAAAATAAGCTACTGATATATTTCAAGCCCATTTTTTAGCTTGTCAATTAAACCAAATAGTCTCATGTTAATATTTTATAATTCCAATCGAGGTGTCATTTGAGATTTTCTATAAAAGATGATTTATCCCTACATCCTGTTGACGTAATCGAGCATATGGCAAAGGATTTTGGTTGGGGCTATGAGCGGGTTAGTGAAGACGAAATCAACATGCACATAATGGGCGAATGGTGCCGTTACAATTTCACAGTGCATTGGAATCCACAAATAGAAGGGCTGCATTTTGGTGTCGCGTTCGAGTTTAAAATCCCACCAAGACGCGTAGCCGAACTCGAAAAACTTATATTACTAATTAACGAGCAATTATGGCTAGGCCATTTCGAATTTTGGGGCAATAGCGATATTCTAATGTTCCGCTACGGTACAATTTTGGCAGGTGGCCAAGGCTTTTCCGACCTTCAATGCCACACAATTATCAATCACACGGTAGAGACTTGCGAGCAATATTATGCGGCTTTCCAATTCACCCTTTGGGCAGATAAAGAAGCCGAATCCGCTTTAATGGCATGTTTGTTAGACATAACAGGCAATGCATAACTTTTAAAATTCAAACAATATCAGAGAAATATATGCTTCAAAAAATCGATCGCTTATTATTAGTAGGCGCAGGCAAAATGGGCGGCGCAATGCTTAAAGGTTGGCTAAAATCTGGCCTAAACCCAAATGGTATTTATATACAAGACCCCAATATTTCAGATGAAATGCAGTTATATTTATCCCACAACAACATCTCATTTGGCGATGCCGCGCCGGCTATTTTCAACCCAGAGGTGATAATTCTGGCGGTTAAACCCCAAATCATGCCCGCAATATTGCCAAATTTAAAAGCATTCGCAACCTCAAAAAGCCTATTCATTTCGGTCGCAGCTGGCAAACAAATTGCATTTTACGAAAATCTATTAGGCGCAAGTGCTAATATCATTCGCCTCATGCCAAACACCCCCGCGGCAATTGGCGATGGTATGAGCGTATTAGTCGGCAATCAAAACATTACCGAATATCATAAAAAAATCGGTCTAGCATTGGCCAAAACTGTCGGCCTTGCCGAATATATAGAAGATGAAAGTTTAATGGATGCCGTAACCGCACTTTCAGGCTCAGGCCCCGCCTACGTATTCCTCATGGCCGAAGCGATGACGGCAGCAGGCGTAAAAGCTGGCTTGCCCGAAAAGTTGGCACACATTTTAGCCATACAAACCATCAAAGGTTCGGGCAACTTAATGGCACAAAGCGACGAGCACCCCAGCATATTACGTAAAAACGTAACCTCGCCAAACGGTACCACCGCAGCAGGGTTAGAAGCGTTAATGAGCGATAATCAGTTAGAAAACCTAATGATAAAAACCATCGCCGCCGCCAAAAAACGCGGCGAAGAATTAGGCTAAATTTATAGACACTGTCATACAATTTTAGATTGATTATATGAAATTCTTTCGGCAAGCCCTTTAAGGTTTGCACCAAGAAACTTACCCATAGATAGCTTCATGACAGTCTGCCCCATTAACCAACCAAAAGCTCCATATTTTGGCAGATAATCCAGTGACCATGTTACTTTTGAGCGGCCATTTTCAAGTGGCACCAATATTATTTCGGCTTCCACTTCAGAAAATGGCAAAGATCCAAATTCTGAGGCTCGCACGCGTAGTTGTTGATCTGGCAACCACACGGTCACTTCTTCAACCATTGTCGTGCCGATTTCAAAATTGTTACGCCGTTTCGATCCGACTCCATCTTCGCCAATTGTCAGCGCATCGGTTGACTTTACAAATGGGGCGAATTCGTCAATATGCATGTAACGGCCAAGAACCGCCCAGATCATTTGTGGCGATGCTTCTATCTCAAGGGTTGTAGAACGACGTATCATTGAAAGTAGCTCCCGTCTTCTTGTGGACTTAACCTAAACACAACGCTAGATTGAGGGTATTTGATATTCATATATTTATTCCTTTTTGGTTATAAAAGCACTAAATTCGGTTCTGAATTCTAATGTTCGAACTCGTAAAGCGCCACCTCTTACTTCGAGCTAGGTTCAAACAGAGCAATCGAATTCCCATCTGGATCAAGCGCATACTGAAATCGCCCATTAGGAAGTTGTGAACGACCAGCAGGAATATCAATTATTGCCGATATGAGTGAACCACCAGCCGCTTCAAAGCGTTTGGCCGTTTTTTCTAAATCGTCAGGCACCATCAAATGAATAGTCGGGCCCGATCTATCAATAGACGGCGTGCCAGGATAAAGATGCCCCGAAATACCTTCTTTTGGATTTGTCGGAATAAACGAGATCGGGTTTCGACCACCATCTTGTCGCGTTAGGCCATAGCCAAATACATCGTCGTAAAACGCAACACCACGATCGAAATCACTAACAGGAATTTCCACCCATAAGACAGAGTTGGCAGGAGAGAATGTCATTTTTAAATCCTTTTTTGTAAATGTGTGACTACCTTACCACAAGCATACTGACATATTTTGTCAGCATACTTTATCGTCATATCAACCTATCAAGGGTGGTTATACGGAAGGCGTAAAATCAATCTCAAATTTAGCTTGAATCACACTCAAATCAACATAGTCTAATGCTGTGCATATTATAAATTTAGGAAAAATTAATGAAAGACATTATGGATTTTGAAGATTTTTTAAAGGATCCTTACAGATTTTTAGGACAGTTTTAAGGATCCTAATTTTTTTATGGTTTTCAAGGTTCCTCATGGATTTTTATTACTTTTAGGTTCTTTATCTTTGAATATGTCTCAAG
>JABSRY010000404.1 GCA_013214985.1 Hyphomicrobiales bacterium | reverse complement strand
TGCCAACTTTAACCAATGCAAGACCAATCATCATGACCACTAACCCAGTTACAAGTGGCGGCAAAGCAAACCGAATTTTACCAATGAATGTGCCTAAAAAAGCATGAAAAATACCGCCAATTATAACACCAGTGAATAAAGCGGCTAAGCCATCAACACCCTTACCTGCGACTAGAGGTATCATAATTGGTAGGAAAGCGAAGCTCGTTCCTTGTACTATTGGTAGTTTTGCGCCAATTGGGCCCACACCAATCGTTTGAAACAAGGTAGCTACCCCTGCAAATAACATCGACATTTGAATGAGATATAATAATTCTGGAAAATCTGGAGAATTTGAACCAAAGCCAAAACCCGCAGCGCTTGCCACAATAATCGCTGGCGTTACATTTGATACAAACATTGCCAACACATGCTGAATACCCAAAGGTATTGCCTTTGCCAGAGGTGGAGTGAAATTGGGGTCACGAAGTTGCTCGGCTGTCCCTATATTGTTGGTACTGTTCATTTTAATATTCCCTTTTTTTAATTAATTACTTTAATCAAACCCATTCAAGTCTAACGCTTGCTTTTAATAAATTTTGCGGTATTCAAAAATTTCCAACAAATCATCATCAAGTCAATTAATTCTACGAATAAACGTCAATATTTTTTGCTAATTGTAGTTTCTTAGCTGCGACCACTGCAACCTCCGCAACGGCTAGGTCTTGCAATCCAACTCCTGTGCCATCAAAGATAGTTATTTCAGAATCTGTTTTACGACCAATATGATCTGCATTTATGACATTACCAATTGGGGTGATATTATTTTTGAAAATTATACCGCTTTTAATGGCATGTTGGGCTTCGCCAATACTGATGGATTGCGCCACTTCATCGGTAAAAACCGACGCGACCGCAAAAATTTCAGGGTCAATTTCTTGCTTGCCTTTAGTATCTGTGCCCATGCAAGCGATGTGGGTACCAGGTTTTATCCAACTTTTCATTAATAAGGCTTCGTGTGCTGAAGTTATGGTAATAATTACATCAGATTGTGCAGCAACTTCTTCGCGTTCCATGGCTTCAAAAGCAAGGCCTAATTCTTCGGCAACGGCTTGTAGGTTTGGCAACATTTCTTTGTGAAGGTTCCAAGCTACAACCTTTTCAAAATTGCGGCGCTCTACCGCAGCTCTTAATTGAAAGGTGGATTGATGCCCTGCGCCAATAAAGCCTAAAACTTTAGAATTTTTTCTTGCAAGATGTTCAATTGATACCGAACTTGCTGCGGCTGTTCGCATGGCAGTAAGATAATTACCGCCAACCATGGCCTTTATTTGCCCCGTATCGGCATTAAACAAAAATATTGTAGATTGATGGTTGGTTAAACCATTTTTCATATTACCAGGCCAATATCCACCAGACTTTAAACCAAGAGTTTTTGCTGTTTTATCAAATCCAGACTTAAAACCATAGATTGCATCGGCATAACCAATATCTTCTCGTATGACTGGAAAGTTATAGGCATCTCCGCTAGCCATAGAAGCAAAAACACCCTCCACAGCCACAAAAGAATTTTTATTATCGATTACCTTTTGACATATTGCTTCTGTAATTACAATCATATCATCTCCCCTTAATATGCTAAACCACGTGCAGTTATTGGCCATAGACATTCAACCTTGCCACCTCGAACACCGACATACCAATCATGCACGTTACAGGTCGGGTCACAATGACCAGGCACGAGCTTAAGTTTTTCATTAATCTGCAACACATTTTTTGAGTCAGAAATAACGCCATGTTCATCCGAACATTTTATATATTCAACATCATTACGACCAAAAATAATGGGCAAACCACTGTCAACACTCTGCGCTTTGAGCCCAGCATCGCAGATTGCTTTATCTACTTTTACATGTGACATTACTGAGGTTAAAATGAATAATGCATTTTCAAATTCTGAAATTGGTTGACCTTTATCATCCAATATACGTTGATAATCGGCGTCCATAAAAGCGTATGAACCACATTGCATCTCATTAAATACACCCGAATTACCTTCAAAATAATACGATCCTGTGCCAGCGCCGCCTACAATGTCGCAGCTAATTTCAGCCTGGTTTAATAGCTCAACGGTATATTTAACCTCCGCGATTGCTTTGTCATAATGGCCTTTACGTTCTTCAAAATTACGAACATGTTGTGCCGCACCTTGATAGGCTTGGATGCCTGCAAACACTAAGTTTTTTGCTTTAACAATCTCCTTAGCGATAATGACTACAGGTTCACCAAATTGAACACCGCAGCGACCAGCACCGCAATCTATTTCAACTAAAACTTCAATTGTCGTACCATGCTTTTGCGCTGCTGCAGATAATTCAACCACATTGTTAATGTCGTCTACACATACAATCGTTCTGCTGCCCAATAGTGGAATTTTTGCCAAGCGGTCAATTTTTGCAAGGTCTCTAACTTGATTAGATACCAAAATATCTTTGATATCTGCGCGGGCAAATGCCTCGGCTTCCGAAACTTTTTGACAACAGACACCGACAGCAGCACCCAACTCAATTTGCATTTTCGCAATATCAACGGATTTATGCATCTTACCATGGACACGGTGGCGAACCCCCATTTCAGCACATAAATCACGCATCGTGACTATATTTTTCTCCAAGGCGTCTAAATCCACCATCAAACAAGGTGTTTGAATGTCCTTTTCGTCCATACCGAGCGCGGCAGGTATATTATAACCCACTTCAAATTTACTCATGTCTAAGGTTTTATCCATATCATCCTCCAATAAATTCTTTTTGCATCCATGGTAATTTTTTTAAATCTACATTACCGCCAGTTAAAATCACTCCAATTTTTTTACCCTTGAAAATTGCCTTGTTTTTTATAATAGCTGCCAATGCAACCGCAGAAGAAGGCTCAATTACAATTTTCATGCGTTGCCAAATTAAAAACATGGCATTAACAATTTCTTGCTCATCGACAAGTAAAATATCTTCGACATAGTTAGATACGAAATGCCAAGTCAAATCTTTAAGCGGTACCTTAAGGCCATCAGCAACCGTGTTGGGTGCATCATCAGCAATGATATGCCCAGCTTTAAAAGATCGATACGCATCATCTGCATTTTTTGGTTCTGCTGCATAAACCTTAATGTTTGATGGGATATTCGAAGTTGTTAAACAAGTGCCAGAAATCATTCCGCCACCACCAATCGGTGCGATGACTGCATCTAAGTTTTTTACTTCTTCTAATAGCTCTAGTGAGCAAGT
>JABSRY010000403.1 GCA_013214985.1 Hyphomicrobiales bacterium | reverse complement strand
AATCTTCTAAACTTCAAACTAAAACCATCAAAAGGTGGCAGGCTTGTTATTTTCCGCGATAGAGAAGCGAGGGAGTCGCTATTAACTAACCTGCCTATCGTGTGGTTAGGGCAAAATCATTCCACAAAACCCCTATCCACCCGAATTCTATTTTTCAAACCACCAATCGCAGCTAATCAACGACGATCTGGTGTAACTATTTGGAAATCAGGGTGCAATTGCTCGGCAGGCAAACCCGTCACTTCTGACACGCGCTTAACCCATTTAAGTGGGATAGCATCCCAACGGGATATATAGCCCTTGGTTAAATCTAGCTTTCTGGCAAGTTTACTTTTATTGCCCGCTGCTTGAATTGCTTTTTTTAGTCCATTTTCCATAAATTTGGAGACTAATTTAACGTATACTTATTGTCAACCATAAAATGTATACTATTATTTTAGAGACAAGTATACCATGAATCAGATATTTTTATCCCATGACAAATTCGACAAACATTAGAGCCTTACGCCGCCAAGCCAAGCTTTCACAAACCGAGCTGGCCGAAAGAATGGGTCTAACCCGCAATTCAATTGCAAAATGGGAAAACGGCACTAATCAGCCTTCGTTGAAGAATTTGCAACGTTTATCTACTATTCTAAAAACAAAAATTGACCCAATCCCAACACCAGAAAGCGCCGCCAATAACGGCCACAAACAAGTGTTAGAATTGGGCGAGAAGTTACCTATTTTTGGCTATACACAGGGCAACACCCTAGTCTTCGCCAATTTGATAAAAACGCCAATCGGCTATATTCAAAAGCCCCAAACACTCACAAATTACAAAGACCTATACTGCATCTACATCACTGGCGACAGCATGTCACCAGAGCATAAAAATGGCGATCTACGCATAGTAACCCCTCACCTACCCTATAATAATGGCGATACAGTTGTATTTGTTGTTAAAGACCCTGTCACAGGCACAGAGACCAGCTATATTCAGACATACTTCAATAGTTCGACAACAAAAAACGGGCTAGAGTTAGCAACATTCGGCCAACACAACCCGCGTATAGATATCAATTTCCATAAAAGTGACATCCGCTTTATTCATAAAGTCCTAACCTACAATCAAGTTCTAGGCCTCTAATATGAGGTTGCAAAATTTTTCACCCAACGACGTAATCCTAAAAGACCAATTATTATAGTTCCTTTTGAACTCCAAAGTCATATCAATCTTCACCGTATCCAAATAATGTAACTTCTCCAGCTTATCGATTGAAGCGAAATATATATTTTCATCCAGCTCGCCCTTGATCTCCCTCATTGTCCATACACGAGATTCAGAATACAGCTTTGATAAACATTCCAAATCTACAGTGCTCAAACTATCTAAAGAATTTACAAACTCACTAATCTCATCAAAATTACCATCTACTTGACCAGAGAGATAATTAGTAAAAAGTTGCTTAAAATATTCAATTTTTCTTTCATTTTGGACTAAAATAATTTTTGATAAAACCATTTCCGTCAAGTCTTCGACATCAGCTCGGTTACTGTCAGCTATAACCAGAACTTCATCAAAGTTTTCAGATATTTCCCTCATAAACTTTTCAATTCTAATAAGTCTTCGTTCACCTACAAATGCAACATATGTTCCTACAACTTGAGATAACACCGGTATCAAACTAGCTGCTTGTTGTCCTAACAAGGCTAAGGCAGTTGAGGAACTAACCTTCTCGTCTTCTAAATGTTTCATAATTCTCCCTCAAAGATTTTCAACAATCCAACATTGCAATAGTTGCGTTTAAAATCAACATCTTAAATTTTTGAAATTATCAAAATATCGCAATAAGTATACTTATTTTATTTTAATGTTGACTTTGTGTATACTTTTTAGTAGTTTACATAAACAAAGTTAACTAAAGGCAAGAAAATGGATGCATCAAAAACCGAAACAACAGACGTTCAACATTCAATCGCAAAAGATCGCCTTAAAAGCTTCTTAGGACGGCTAGAGCGTCTAGCAGAAGAAAAACAAGCAATCTCTGACGATATGAAAGAGGTTTTTGCCGAGGCAAAAGGCGAAGGTTTTGACACCAAAGTCATTAAAATGATAATTCGCATCCGCAAACAAGATGCCAACGAACGTGCCGAGCAAGATGCAATCCTAGATCTATGTATGCACAGCCTAGGCATGGCAGATCAATAACAATTCCCCGATCAAAGGCCTTGTGCCGCATCGCCTTTGATCATAACCGAGGGGTGCAAGCCTCCAACCGCACCCCTCTAACAATTTCGCAAGGCAAAACAATGCCCTCAACCCAACGCACCCAAGTACATAACAACAGCCGCCAATCAAAGGCCATACAGCATACAGCATTCGATCAGTTAGAAAAAAACATGCAAAACTCTCAAGACAAAATCTCGAATGAATTAAAACACATGCCAACTATTTGGCAGATACTTGGTGGTTTTGCCACACTCACTAGCCTTGCAGTAGCAACCTTAGCGTATATCGATACAAATTTTAATTCTGGACAGAATAGCCAAAGAATAATTTTAAATGCAACGTCTATCTCAATTGAAAATCAAAAAGTCAATCAAGACCAAAATAAAAGAATAAATCAAATTCTTAAAACTTTAGAAACGCCAGATAAATAAACAAGTAGCCGATCAAAAGTAATGTACCAAAAAAAATAGATGCAAGTCTTGCAGAACACGGCCTTTAAACCAACCCTAAAAAGTAAGGCAAAACCGGTAAGTCATTGCTACCCAACCCCAAACGGCACCATTTGTGTCGACTACCCAAGGACTAAATTATGACAGTATTATCATTTAAAAAAGAATTTGCACCCGCGGTAGAAAATAAAACCAAAGTGCAAACCATTCGTAAAGCGCGCAAAAGGCCAATTAAACCTGGTGAAAAATTACAACTATATACAGGCATGCGCACCAAACAATGCCGTAAATTGCACAACGCTATTTGCACAAGTGTTGCTTCCATAACAATAAAAGTAAAGTTTTTTAAAACAGGCGATTGCATTTGTCTAATCCATATAAATGGCAATTTTCTTGATGAAGAAGAAACAGAGCAATTTGCCAAAGATAATGGATTTAACGATGTAGTGAGTTTCGCAGAGTTTTTCGAAACAGAAGACAATTCAATTTTTGAAGGCCAATTAATTAAATGGAGTTTCAAATGAGTTTACAACAATCAATCACCAAACCAACACGGCCTATCTTACGCTATCATGGTGGAAAATGGCGGCTTGCTAGTTGGATA
>JABSRY010000402.1 GCA_013214985.1 Hyphomicrobiales bacterium | reverse complement strand
GTTGCATCTCCTGAATATTTGCAAAAATACGGCATTCCATCCGTTCCGCAAGATCTAACAGCACATCAACTTGTTGTATTTTCAAACAGTAGCGCCAAAAATATTTGGGAATATATCGATAATTCTGGAAAAGCCGTTAATGTAAATATTAACCCTAAGGTAACGTGTAATAGCGCATCGACCGAACTAAGCCTAGTTAAAGCTGGGTATGGCATAACACGTTTACCAAGAATGGTCTGCGAGGCAGAGCTCAAGTCAGGTCAGTTGATCAAAATATTAGAAAATTATGAAAAAGCACCACTAGATTTTTATGCAATTTATCCGAGCAGAGCACATTTAGCCTCTAAGGTAAGGGCGTTTATTGATTTTATAGTCACTAAATTTGAGGAAATGAAATAAAAATGGGGTGACTATACGTCACCCCAAATTATTATATAAAATATCTGTCTAATTGATTATTTAGCCAAAGGTGCATAAGCTTTTGTACCTATCGCATTATGAACTTTTATAACCGAAGGGTCAGCAGATAAACGCAACATTAATGCATGAATGTTCTTATAATCAGTCATAGGTTTTTCTAAACCATAACCCCATTGCGCCATCGCATATAAAAACGCATCGGCAACTGATTTGTCTTCACCAACAAGCCAATCACGCCCTTTTAAATGATTGTCGATAAGTGTAAACGCCTTGTCTACCAAAATGTGCGGTGCAGCTTTTACAGCATCATATCCATTTTCATCGGTTGTAAAACGCATCGGCAAAAAATGTGGCCAGAAATATGGGTGCAAAGTACCACTGATAAAAACCAACCATCTATATAATTCTTGCCTATCTTTATCACCCATTTGAGGCCCAATATTTGCATCTGGGTTGCTATCAACCAAATATTGTAAAATTGCACCACCTTCGGTCATAACTATATTATCGTCATTAACCAATGTCGGCACTACGCCTGCTGGGTTAATTTTTAAATATGGTTCCGCTTTCATGCTAACAAAGTCAAGCTGCTCAACTTCGTAGGGTTTTCCAATCCATTCAAGTACAATATGCATAGCTGTGGCACAAGTACCAGGTGCAGAATAAAGTTTCATAATTTTTCCTTAAGTTTAGTTTGATTATTTATTTTTTTAGCAACATGCTCAACAATAAGCGCCGCAACGGGTTTGCCCTCACCTACAAGTTCAATAACGTTACGATCAGGGTCTCTGATAAAAATTGTCCTTGTGCCACCAAATACACGACGGCCAGTTATGGGTATTTTTTGATCATTTATATAATTTTCTGTTTCCTCAGCGTTTATAACCTTTATGGCAACGTGAGTAATACCAGGATATTTTACATCTTCATTATCCATTAAAATATTGATGCCCGCACCTCGCGTGGCAGGGCCAAGCAGGTTAATATTTATGCCAGATGGGTGTAACATTACAAGCGGATGTCCTTGCTCAAAGCCACCGTCTGCTACCATCTCAAAACCCAACGTTTCATAAAATTTCACCGAGTTATCACGGTTGCTTATCCGAATGCCAATATGGTCGATATTTTTGAAATTAAGCATTTAGTGCTCCTTTTTGTTTTGTTCTTAATTGTAACCCTGCTATCAGCGCAAATATGGCAGATATAAACATAGCACTGGTTAGCAATGTTGCATCGGTGCTAGAAAGTATGCTGATTGCAAGGCTACTTACAGCACCAATACCAAATTGCAAACTGCCATTTAGGGCAGAAACAGTGCCATTTTCCTCTGGTAATACCGATAATGCACCAACAATGGCATTGGTGGCGGTTAAACCTAGCGCACCGATATATGCAACAATACCTGCAACCAACCAATATATTCCTAAATTTAAAGCACTAATGATTACCAATATAAAACCGATAATGCACATTAATACCACACCCACTATTAGTTTTTTTGTAGGGTTTACGGCAACTAACAACTTTGCATTTACAAGGTTTACACCAATCATAGCAACCGCGTTTAGGCCTACTAAATAGCCATAATTTTCGGCGGCGATACCATAATAAGTAATATAAACATAAGGTGAACCCGCCACAAATGCGAACAAGCCAGCAAAAGCAAATGAACCTGCTAAAATATGAAACATAATTTGTTTATTGCGTAATATTTTACCAAAAGAGGCAGTAATTGCACTGAAGCTAAATTCACTTTTTCGTATTGAACTACTGCTTGCAGGTTTAATCCAATATTTTGCACAAATAGTAACCAATGCTGCAAATATTGCCAACGCAAAGAATATCCAAGACCAATTGATTTTTGTAAGAATAAAACTGCCAATAATTGGCGCAATAAGCGGCGCAATAACGGTTATCGCCATTACATAGGATATGGTTTTTGCGGCCCCCTGTTCATTGTTACGGTCTCGTATCATCGGAAAGATGACCACAGTCGCTGCCGCGCCACCAAACGCCTGAAACAAGCGCGCTAAATATAATTGTTCTATAGTGACTACAAACCCCGCTAGCAACGTAGCGATTGTAAAGGTGACTAATCCCCATACCATAATATTGACGCGGCCCAACCTATCCGATATCGGCCCAATAATCAGTTGCCCGATAACATAACCAAATAGCAAAATGGCGACGCTACCTTCTAATTGGTCAATACCAGTATGTAAATCCGTTGCAATGGTTGGTAATGCGGGTAAATACATATCGATGGCGAATGGCGCTAACATAAATATGGCGCCATAGATTAATGTAAATGTAATTCTTTGTTGCATATAACACATCCTGTATTCAAGTTTTCGATATGAGTTAACACTAATTAATAGCCGAACAACATTCAATACATCAAGTATCATCAATCTATTTCCATATGCTCACTAATTAATCAACTTATTATAGTGTAAACAGAATGTAAATTGCTCAAAACTAATTATTACGTTAATTTTTGGCATAATATAAGATCAATATATACAAATTAAGGAGAAAATAATGAACTTTGATTATTCGACATTAGATAACCATATTAAGTTAAGGGGCGAATTACCGCCGCATATTTCTAAATATTTGTTAGATATTAAACGCGCAGATTGGGTCAACCACCCTAACTATCATGGCAAATCAAAGTTTTTCTTAGACATTAATAATAAATTATCGAGCGGTACCTTACATCTAAAAAATGAACTAGAAGCACTATTGGATGAACCGTTAGATGCTGCAGAAACGTCATTTTCTAAGAATCAATTAGTGCAATTAGGCAATCATATTATTAGCTTCGCTCATGGGCACCATAATATTG
>JABSRY010000401.1 GCA_013214985.1 Hyphomicrobiales bacterium | reverse complement strand
ACGGCAACTAGGGTCAATAGTCTCAGCAACGGGCACACGATGGTTACAATTCGTATCCCAATAATCATGGTATCCATAAGCAAGTTGCGGATAACGCATTAACGCAAATTCGCCATTGCTTAAAATAGCCAAAAACTCACAACCACAGCAAGGCGCATCCAAAACATCACGGCCAAAATTATTCATAGCACACCGCCTTTTAAACGGCTTTGAGCCAATTCATTCAACCAAAGGCATTCAACCCTTGGTTTTTTTTGTGCCGTATAAACATCTTTTTCAATCAATTTCCAACCACATAATTCTAAGTTTTCATGGTATAAATCAGAGTTATAGCCACACAAAATCACCATGCCTTTTATCGATTTAATACAGTCAATTAATTCAACATGGTCGCTATAACCCATATCATTCACATAGGCGCTCGATGGCGTTCTTGTTTCGGGTAAATATGGCGGGTCAACAAAATGCAAAGTATTTTCGCAATCATGCCGCAACATTGTTTTTAATGCGAGTTGGTGCTCAATAATCACCCCCCTGCAAGCGGTTAGCAACACTAGATATAACTTGTTCCATATTGCGCCAATTATGCGCGGGTATAGAGCCTTTGCGGTTAGAATTATTTCTAAAACCAGTATTTAATGAAGCACCATTAAAACCCATTTGCGACCGAATAATAAAATTCATAGCCCGTTCAATCCAATTGTTTTCGCAACTGTTTTTTGCCTTTTCAAATTCCACACGCGAATAAGGCGTTAAGCTTATTAATCGCGTTAATTCACTAGCCGCCTCAAAGTTTTTAAGAACCCTAAAAAGATTAACAATATCATCATTTAAATCATTGATAATTTCGGCATAACAAGGCTGTTTTTTCAACAATAAACTAGCACCACCACAAAACGGCTCTACATACCGCGTATGAGGCGGAAAATAAGCCAGTATATCCTCAGGCCAGGAGTTGTAATGCGGAGTTTAAGGAACCCTAAAACCTTTGCCTCAAGCCTTGCGCGCGAAATTTCAGCACTAATAGACGCAGAACCAAGTTTCTTGTTAAAAATTTCAAGTTCAATATTCATATTCATATTCAACAAAGCATCCGTCAAATAAGGGCCGAATGCCAATCCCACTGAACCTTTTCCAATAGTAAAGTCTACGAATGCTTCACCAGATATACATCTGGATGGGCATTTTTCTAAATCAATTATTAAACCTGTTTTACTGATCTGCGTTCCAAACAAACTCACAGAACTATTCATTTTCACAGTGCCGTCTTTAACCACCATCTCACCATCAATTTTTGCAGAAAATATCTTGCTAAATATCTCAGATGTGTGCCCATCAAAAGTTATGATAGATCGCTTAAAATCAATAATCCCAATGGTACTTATGATAGGAATGGTGTCGAGAAGTATAAGATCACCAGACAAGCTCAATCTATCAATAAAATGGCTTACATCCCCCAATCCCAGAGCAGCGTCAATCTGGAGAATTTTATCAAACGGAGGAGCAATTAGCGTGAGAGCACCAAGTGCGCCTACATCTTTTTTTTCAAAATCATAGTATATTCCTGGTTTTGTTAAAATAACAGGAATTGGTGCTGCAATTAATACAAGCGAATAATTGGTCCGTAATTCAGCACGGCCTCTAAAATCAACACCCTTTTGACTTATATAGATACGCTTAACGTATATTTCCCCTAGCTCATCTAAATCAATTTTAATTCCTGTAACGAGAGTTACATTATTTGCTGGATCAACAAAATACTCAGGAAAATCGATCTCTATCGGTTCAGCACTTAACGGGATAACATCTTTCAAATATCCCAACAACCCATTAACCAGTTTATTTTTAAGAAACTCCTTATCGATTTTTATAGCAAAATCTAATTTGGGGAGTAAATCGATACGGGCATCTATCAACGGAATATCGTCATGTATTCTAATTTTAAAATCGGCATGAGCACTAAGTTTTCCCTGCTCAAATAAGATTGGAATGGTTAAGTCTTCAATCCTTTCAGGTAAATGGCCTTTTATCATAGCCTCTAGTTTCGAGGTTAAATAAGCACTCACACGAGTGTCAATGACTCGCTTCAACTCACTAGCAATTGAAATTTTTCCATCCGCAGAAATAGTCAAAGTACCAAATTCAATTCTCCCAATCGGCTCCGCTTTAACCAAACTAACATTCATCGATAGAGCATTTTGGCTGAATTTTATATCTGTAATTTCCAATCCGCTTTCAGCAAATTTACCAATTTGGTTTTGAATTTTTAGTTCCACTTGTTTAAAAAATGCACCTACAGGCTTTGCATTGCTAAAGTCTAATTTATAACCAACACCTTCAGTTAATTTTTTTGCAAGAATTCCGTCTATGCCGATCTCTGTCGTGCCTAGCTTTCCAACAATCGAAATTACACATTTCCCGGTAAGTTCATCCACTGACTTCACTTTTATATCCATGTCAGTGATGCCAAAAATTGCTCCCGTTATGTTTTTGCAGTCAGGTATAGCTTGAGCAATGAATTGATCTATTTCTCTTTTTACATTGCACTTGGCATATTCCTTTAAAACTTCACCTATTTTTAAATCACCCACCGATATTTCCAGTTGTGGGAATTCTAATTGAGCCTTTATATTGACAGCAGCACATGATGGAGTTGAAATTTCTAAAAACAAAGGTAACGAAATTGACTTTCGTTTATCTGACAGTTGCAATGCCCCCAATTTTAAATTTATTTTTCGATCAGAGAAATTACCCAATGGCCAACTTTTTTTGGTACTCATTAACAATTTCTGAGCATATAGTTCAACAGATTTTGGTGCACTATCAAAAACAATATTTTTCAATTTGACCATTCCCGAATTCATTATCAAATTCGCTTCTGCTGACCATACAAATTCGACCTCATCCAAACTGCCTTTCAATAATAATTTTGCATTTACAGCCAAATTGCTATTCGATAATGGCGATGGTAAAGGGCCGACGTTCTTATTATAGTAATTTTCACACGCACTTAAATTAATGGAGCCCTCTGTTGTCTCTGCCAATTCTAAAGACCACTTGCCTTCATCTCATTTCACGCCGTTTGCCCACTTTTTTATCAATTGCGGCATCAGTTCCGTTTGCAATGATTTACACAAATCCAAACCAACTTTTTTGGGATCTAATACTATTTTTCCTGACTTAACAATTTGTACTCCTATGATGATTGTCTAGCATTAAGTTAATTTTCTGCTAGTTTAAATTGGGTAAAGTCCTCAAACACCCAGCCAT
>JABSRY010000400.1 GCA_013214985.1 Hyphomicrobiales bacterium | reverse complement strand
CAATCAACCCAATGACTGGTCAGTGAAAAGTGTAGCTTAAATCAATACTAAATCTGTCGCAGATTTGGGGACCACCTCACATTAATGGTGATTTTTATATAAGGGCCGATGATGAAGGTATCGGCATACCCGCCGATAAAATTGATAAAGTGCTTATGCCATTTACCCAAGCCGAAAACGGTCTTGTGCGCAACCATGAAGGGCTCGGGCTTGGGCTATCTTTGGTCAGCGGATACATTAAAATGCACTTTGGCAGACTAAGAATTCAAAGCAAAATAAACCAAGGCACGAGTGTCACGATCATTATGCCAAAATCCTGCGTGGTAAATAGATAGTTATTTGCGGAAGTTTTTTTTACGCCATTTAAACGGTTCCGTAAATGTACCTTGCCAAATACCAAGCTTGTTTTGTATGGCAAATTGTTGCTGGCTACTATAACGTTTCGAATAGTAAACATAGGCAATTGCCCATCCATTTTTTACCATCCACGCATTTAAATTTTCATAAGTGTTAGAGCGGCCTGTATATAAGTAACAGGTTGCTATTAACCGCCGATGTTTATCATAATCATCACCAATGCAAGTTAGGCTGCGTTGGGCAATTTTTTGGTATAACGCCTTTTTAGCCGCTCGCCCACATTGCCACTTTTTACTATTTTTTATACAAGTTTGCGCAAGTTCTGGGCTATCTATGCCAAATAACCGAGCACGGTTTTTATCACGTGTAAATTTTAAACTATCACCATCGCTAAGTTTTACTTTGCCCGATAATTTATATTTATGCTTAGGTAAATTTCTAATTTCCGACGTGCCCACATCAGTTTGTACATCATCATTAATAGATTCAGAATTGAATATTACAGTAATGATTATCAGTAGTGCCAGTAAAACGAGTGATTTCAATAATATTGGTCGTAAATTTTTATACATGTATGAAGTCTTTTTGTTGAATACTTGAGATGTAAATAATATTTTAAGCAATTTTAGTTAATTCTATAGTTGAAAATCTATTAACAGTAAATGGTTGACGAAATTATGAGAGCAGCTCAAAAACGAACTTTTCGTATTGAACGTAATAATCCTTTAATCGAAATAGAGAATATACCAGCAACAGATGACGAATCGCGCCACAAAGAAATTATGGATGCGATATCTAGTTTAAAAGAAGCTGGTGTAGCAAGTTCTAAAGATGCCGCCGAAATATCAAGCGCAGTAGCAACCGAAACTCAGTTTCTAATTGATTTTAAACAAGAGCTCAATGACGCACGCGATTTGCGTAAAGAAATGAGCAAAATTTCAGAATCAATTGCCAATACAAAACGTGAAATTGTAACCTTACATCATACAAATTTTGGTGAAGGCACAGACGTTCAAGTGGCCGATGAACTAGATGAAGTGGTCAATGCCACCGAACGGGCAACTGATGATATATTAACCGCCACAGAAGCGATTGATGATGACGCGCGTGATTTAGCAGCAACATTTGCTGGCACCAAACATGAAGCTTCAATTTTAGACATTCAAGAAAATACGATAAGAATTTTTGAAGCGTGTAACTTCCAAGATTTAACGGGTCAGCGGGTTCAAAAAGTATTAGATACTATGAAATTTATTGAAGCCCATATCGATAGAATGATCGAAATTTGGGGTGGGCTTGAAAACTTCTTAGATATTTCACCAGATAGCCTGCATAGGAAAAAAACGGGTGATGAAGCATTATTAGGTGGCCCAGGGTTAGAAGATGATGGCGCTTTTCGCTCCTCACAAGATGATATTGATTCATTATTTGACTAATATAAACTACCGAACTATTGGGCGATTGCTAATTTATTCGCCCAAATCTCATTATTTTTTACTAAACACCGAGGTGCGCAACATAGCGTCATCTAAGAATTTATTAATAATTTTGTTAACATTTTCATGCGAAAAATCTTGAATTTTATCTTCAAATTTTTCAATCTCGACAATAGAGAAACCTTTAGCAAGGTAATAAGCATAATAATTTGCATAGGTGTCGTTATTTTCATATTTCTTGCTTGCTTTGGTGAAATAAAGATTCTTAGCAATATCAAAATCTTTCTTACCAATGCCATTTTGCTTTATGTCATTAATTATTTGATGAATAGCATCCAATATAACAGTTTCATTTTTTGGGGCAGATGACAAATTAATTTTAAAAACTGCGGGTTGAATTCTTGAAAACAAATTATAAGCAACCGTTTCTACCGCGTAAATAAGTGATTTTTTCTCTCGTAATTCATCAAATATCCGATCCTCAACTATCTCAGCAAATAATTCCAATGCGATTTTTGTATCCTCATCATTAGGCGTGGTTTCATTGGCATAATAAACGCTAATATAGGCTTTGTCTTCAGGGTTGTTATAGCTTTTAACCACCACTTCTTTGTCCGATATTTTAACAAATTGCTCTGTGAATTCTATCGTTTTAGTAGGAATGTTGGCAATGTATTTTTCAAGATAGCCTCTAATTTTGTCTTCGTCAAAATCTCCTACAATAACAAATTTGAACTTAGATAAATCACCAAATAAATAGCGATAGGTCGAAGAGATATCCACCACTTCTAACTGTTTGACCAGCTGTGAGTTGGTCGAAATATGTTCACTGCCTGCTAAATAGGTTTGATCAATTAACTTTTTTTGATGTTGGCCATATTCAGTTTTTTCAAAATTAATGATATTTTTTAACCATTGTTCTTGCATAATTTCAAATTGACCAACATGGGGCTTGGCTCTAAAAAAACTTAAATGCAACAGATGAAACGCCTTTTCAAAGTTTGGGTTTCTAACATTAATCCAAAACCCATGATGAGAGTCATTAATCTCGGGTTGAAGTTCAATGCGATGTTTTTGCAGATATTCAATCAAATCAGTTCGGTTCATTTTACCTAAACCATCCGCAATCATTACCGGAAAAGCGATCTCATTTGCGGCAATTAACGATTTTGGCAACGCCTCAACACCGCCATCTGCATAAACAGTAATGCTAATATGCCCATTATCTTTACTACGCTTAATCAAGTGTCAATGAGCATTTAAAATTGATCCACTATTGGCACTTAAAAGTGAGCCACCTAATTAGCAGAATACTGCCTATTATGCGCTGCCTAAAATTAGCGTAATATGGGGATATAAATTTGAGGATTATGGTTGTTAATGGTTTTATAATGGAGGGGCATGGTAAGCGGTTTTCCGCTCCCACCTTTTCCTTGATTATTTTAGCTGTTATATTCTTCATCTAATATATTGTTGAG
>JABSRY010000040.1 GCA_013214985.1 Hyphomicrobiales bacterium | reverse complement strand
CTGACATAATCATCTTTAACCTTATAAATACGCTTATGACCATCTTTAAATTTTTGACAATGGGTTTGAACAATCCGCAAAACAAAACCAATAAACCAATAGTAACAATTTGAAAGTATTCATAATTCAAACTTTTTTTGTGCAAAAAGACTGCCCACCAAAATATAAATTGACAAAATATTGGTAATGGGTATTTTGTCCATACTTTTAATTTCGAGTAATTATTTATGATTAATTCTGTTAGAAAATATGTTGCAATTGCTTTTGCAACACTTGCCTTTCTTATAAAAATATACGGATTGTACTTCCTCATCTATGTCGGCATTGTTGGCTTCAGTAAAGTAGCCATATATAAATATACTGGCCACTACAATACTTTTATAGAAGTCTTGGTATCTAGCTCTTTTTATCACTATGGGTTTACTATGGGTGTTTTGATTATTTCTTTTGGTTTTTTGTTTAGTTACTTAAGTAAAAAGATTGCACCAAATGATTTCAATCCTTTTGAAAAATTCAATCAAAAAAACATAGGCAATAAAATTCAAAATGCTTCTATTATCATTGTGGCAACAATAGTGCCAGTATTTATTTATTATTTTGTTCACTTCCTTAACAAAACCGATTTCGAATTTGATAACAAGAAGCTCACACCTGTTGACGTTTTGACTTACGAACAAACAACTGAATTCATTATATATATTGCATTCGCGGTTTATGTTATAGGCACCATGATCCGAGTTTTCGGCAAAAGCAGAAAAGCAGATTAACGTTTTATTACCCATCACACACCATCTTAGAAACCGCAGAATTATAAGTAAAGCATGCAGGGCAATAATATCTAGTCAAACCGCTCGAATGCTTTGCCAATTTCACCACCAAGCGAGCAGCAATTAGATTAACCAGTGTTTTTTTAACGGTAGGTTGTGTTCTAAATTTACAACCCTCATCAAACCTAGCGAGCTTAATAGGCTCGATGCCCTTAGAAAACGGATCCAGTCGCGATACCTTGTATCATTAGACCATCATTAAGCCTTCGGAGCCAAAGTGCCAAGTTTCAGCGCCTTGCGCAACCTTAAACGCATAAATAGCTTTCTATCTTCATCTTCCTAAGCATTTTTAAAAGAAACAAGTGAGTAACAATCTAGCCTTTTGTCGGAAACGGTTTTACAAACCGATGGTTCGTAAAACTCATTTACTTTTTACCCATAAAACAAATATTTCTTTATTTTGCGCGCATACCCGTCTCTACACAACCTTGCGCGGTTAAACGCATGTCTGTCAATGCACGGTCATCATTTTCCATTCGCCAACTCAATAGCTTACTCGCATATTTAATCATTACGGCGTTATATTCAGGGTCATTGGCAAGGTTAGTGAATTCATCTGGGTCATCTTTCAGATCAAATAACAATGGCGGCAATGTTGTGAAATGCACATATTTATAGTCTTCATCGCGAATAATGTTAACCATACATTGGTTCATTTTCAACCCTAACGGCGGCACGCCTTTACCATCATATGGCGCACGCATATCGAACTCCATATGCGCCTCTGTTCTCCAGTTTGCAGGATGTGGAGCGCGGGTGAAACCCAGTAAAGATTTGCCATCACATTGATGCGGTATATCCACATTAACAGTTTCTAATATGGTTGGCATAACATCAACCGATTCGGTAAAGGCACTTACAACATTACCCCGTGTTGAATTTGCGGTTTTTGACGGGTCCCTTATAATGAGTGGAACATGAAATGTTTCTTCAAAATAAGTATATTTGGAATGAGCATGATGATCGCCCATATTTTCACCATGATCTGAAGTGAAAATAATCAGCGTATCATTATATTCGTTTGTTTGCTTAAGGTGTTCAATCAATCTACCAATTTGAGCATCTACCTCGGCCATCATACCGTAATAAGTGGCTCTTATTTGTTGCAATTCTTGATTAGGCAAATCTAACCTGTCGCAAGTTTCTGGCCGTGTCGTAAAACTTGCGGCTGCAGATTTATGGGTTAGATAATATTCTAGCCAAGGGTGTTGTCTTGCTTCATCTTGCCATTTTAATTGCCTTGTGGGCAATGGCATATCTTCGGCATTAAACATGGCATTATAAGGTTTTGGCGCAACAAATGGTGGGTGCGGCGATAAAAATGAAACATGCGCAAACCATGGTTTATCTTGTTGGGTTTTTATATACTCAATGGTTTCTCCAACTAGAAATGCCGTGCTGCTATCTTCGGCTTTATAATTCGTAGGCGCATAGGTTTGGCCTTTATCCTTAGCATCCGCATAATTTTCTTGTTGTGAGAATAGCTGCTCGCCATTTAAAGCGAATTCATAACCCTTATTTTCTAAATAATCGCGCCATGGCACACGTTTACTGTTTAAATGGCATTTGGCTTCCATACCCGGTAATATACCTTCATAATCATCGACGATATCTTGGTTGCGCGGATCTAACCCCACATCTGTATAACCGAATAATACAGGGTTATAGCCAACTTTACGTGTTTCTAAAGCCACATTTGTATGACGCGAATCTAAAGGTGTGCCATTGAGTAGCGAGCGATGGTTATGCAGATACATTCCCGTATATAAGCAAACACGCGAGGGGCCGCAGGGTGTGGCTTGGCCATAATGATGTTTAAACGCCACACCGTCTGCTGCTAATGCATCCAAATTTGGTGTTTTAACAATCGGGTGTCCTGTGGCGGATAGGCATTCGCCACGCCATTGATCAGCGGTTATGAAAAGTATATTCATGATGACTGCCATTCTATATTGCGAATTGTGGGTCGAATTTCACCAACAATTTCGTGACGTGAATTTGATATTTTTGGTTTTAAATGCTTTTGCAAGCGTTGCTTTTCAAAAGAAGTGAGGATATTTAGTTGATCCAATATGGCAAATAGCACTGCCGTTCGAGCCCGCGCGCTGCCATCGGCTATTTTTATAGCAATGCCCAAACCAAGCGTCGGAATGGCAGCCGTCATAATCCCTTCGGCACCAGATTTAACTAGAATTTTGCCATTCGTGATGTGCATGATGTCACTGATAGCATTGCCATGCCCAGATACAAAATATGGTTCTTTTGCCATCGCATTATGTAGTCGGTAAACTGCCTTAGCGCGTGAGGTTGATAGGTTTACGGGGTTGGCAAAACCGGCAACGGCATAAGCAAGCTCTGCAAGCGGCATGGTAGGCGCGGGAAACCCGCAACCATCAATGCCCATCGGAGATTGGCGTATATCCATATCCGCCAAATTTGATAAAATATCTAAGCTATTTTGTTGGGCAGGATGTGTAATTTGATGATAATTTGTTAGATCATAGCCCTTATGCATAGAATAGGTTAGAAACCCAGCATGTTTGCCAGAACAATTGTGATGGATGCTGCATTTACCTTGCCCTTTGGCTAACACATCTATCATATGCTGTTCATCATCTGGTAATACTGAGCCACAAGCAAGATCGGTCACGTTAAGACCTAATCGAATGAGCCATTCTGATACCGCTTCGCTATGCATGGTTTGGCCTAGATGTGAGGCACAAGACAATGCCAACTCAACATCGCTTAATTTAAAATGATCAGCGGCACCCGATTCAACCAAATCAATTGCATAAAAAGGTTTGAGTGCCGAACGCGGAAAAACCAATTGTTCAACATCGCCCCATTGATGCGAAATTTGACCATAACAATCGGCTATTGCCGCAGCACCAAAATGGTAACTTTCGACAATATCGTTGCGGGTGGTTTCAGCAAATAGCTCAAAAGACATTTAAGCCTCCGAAGATTTTATTACAATATTTGGTTTAGGAATTGTTGAGTGCGTTCATGTTCAGGATTACCAAAGAAAGCCTCGGGTTTATTGCGTTCCACAATGTCGCCTGCATCCATAAATATCACTTCATCAGCAATAGTTTTGGCAAAACCCATTTCATGAGTCACCACAATCATAGTCATGCCTGTATCTGCAAGTTCAACCATCACATCTAACACTTCTTTAATCATTTCGGGATCTAAGGCCGATGTTGGCTCATCAAACAGCATGATTTTAGGGCTCATGCATAATGAGCGCGCAATGGCAACACGTTGCTGCTGACCACCAGACAATTGGCCAGGATATTTATTGGCTTGTTCGGAGATTTTAACACGTTCCAGATACATCATCGCCGTTTCGACGGCATCGGCCTTGGCCATTTTACGCACCCAAATGGGGCCTAATGTTAGGTTTTCTAGGATTGTTAAATGTGGGAACAAGTTAAAATTCTGAAACACCATGCCCACTTCGGTGCGGATATGATCAAGGTTTTTGAGGTTTTTACCAAGCTTAATGCCATCGACAATGATATCACCTTCTTGATGTTCTTCAAGCGCGTTAATGCAGCGAATGAGGGTTGATTTACCCGAGCCAGAAGGGCCGCAAATTACGAATCGCTCCCCTTTATGGACTGTTAAATTTATGTCTTTTAAAACATGAAAATCGCCATACCATTTATTCATTTTGTTGATTTCAATCATCTGCTCGCTGGTGGCGGCAGAAACCAATTGGCTTGTGTTTATTTCTTCACTCATAATGTTTTCTTTCAATTCAGATCAGCGCTTGTTGCCAGCAGATAATTTTGATTCTAGATGTCGGCTATATTTAGACATTGAGAAACAAATGATGAAAAATAGGATGGCGCCAAAAACCAACGGTTCCTTGTGCAAACCAAGCCATGGTATGTCTTTACTAATTGAGCGCAGCATACCTAATATGTCGAACAGGCCAATAATTGATACCAATGTTGTGTCTTTTAGCAGGCCAATAATATTACCCACGATATTGGGTATCATATGTTTTAAAGCTTGAGGCATGATAACAAGCCCCATCGTGCCCCAATAGCCCAAGCCAATTGTATGCGAGCCTTCGAACTGGCCTTTGGGAATGGCTTGTAAACCTGCCCGCACGATTTCGGCCATGTAACAGGCGTTAAACAATACAACTGAAATGATGCCTTGTACCAATTTATTAAGGAAAAAACCTTCGGGCATGAATAGTGGAAACATGGTGGTTGCCATGAACAACACGGTGATAAGCGGAACAGAGCGGAATATCTCGATAAACCCTGTGCTTAACACCCGCACGACAGGCAGTTTACTGCGCCGCCCCAGTGCCAAAACAATGCCCAATGGCAATGAAGAGGCAATGCCGATGCCGGAAATAACCAAAGTTAAAAATAGGCCTCCCCATTTTGTCCAACTCACTTCGGTCACAGTCCAACTTGATTGGATTGCGAATATAACAATAAATGCAGCGAATAGCACACCGTATAATAGATTTCTTTGTGTTTTGTCGCTTGCCTCGACTTGGCCAGAAAGTTTGAACAAAAACTTGGCGAAACTTGTATTTTCAATTAAGCCGCTTAGCATATTAAGCATGTTGATGATGAAGGCCAAAATAGCACCAGACACCATAAACTGCATGAACCAGCTTTTATCGCCGCCAGTGAATATATAGCCTGCTAAAAACGGGTAGAAAATAATAACCGAAGCGCCGACCAAGACTTTGGCTTTAACGCGGCTCATCCATAAAGGGGCCATCCACAATACGAGCAAGACACCACCTAAATTGACGCGCCATAGTTCATCACGCGGGTAGCGGCCATAAAATATATTATCAAGCCAAGCAATAACGCCTGCCCAACATGCACCTGTGAGGCTATTATCATAACATTCGCGGCGTTTGTCGGCTACAAATGTGGCATCTAAATAACCCCAAGCGAACACGCCTGAAATTGTTAAATACACGATGAACAACATGATGAGTGTCAGCCCTGTATTGAATGTAGAGCTAAACAAATTTATCCGCAACCAACCTAACGGGGTTGTTTCTGACAAAGGAGCAGGACGATCGGGTGATTTTTCTTTGGTAATAATAGCCATGTTCAGCGCTCCACCAGTTGGACACGTTTGTTATAAACATTCAGCAGAACTGAAATAATTAAACTAACGAGCATATAGAATGCCATAGTCAAGCCCACAATTTCGACAGCGTGCCCTACTTGGTTTAACGACGTTTGCATAAATAGTGAAACAATGTCTGGGTAGCCAATGGCAATAGCTAGGGACGAATTTTTAACGATATTCATCCAGTTACTAATGAGTGGCGGCACGATGGATGGCATGGCTTGTGGAATGATGACCAATGACATGACCTTACCAGATTTGAGGCCAATGGCTTTGGCCGCATCGCCTTGGCCAACATTTACCGACAATATACCAGCTCTTACAGCTTCGGCAATTTGCGCAGAATGATAGATACTTAATGACACAAGTAAAGCCAAGAATGCAGGCGCCACGGTAGCACCGCCGACAAAATTAAAGCCTTCTAACACAGGAACATCCCATTCGAGCGGCATGCCTGTCATAAAATAAACGATGAGTGGCAGTATGATAATGACCGCAAGAGAGGGTAGCAAAATATTAGTTTGTTCGCCCGACTGGTCTTGCTTTTTATGCGCAAAACGACGGTAAATCAACGCACCAGTTATGGCGATAAAGAACGCCGCAATTGTCATCCAAAAGGTTTCACCTGGAACTGGCCACGCAATATATAGGCCGCGATTGTTGAGCAGAATACGCTCGGCGCCAAGCGAAATATCTATGGTTTTTTTAACGACTGGCAACAGGCTGAAAACACCAATATACCAAAATACAATTTGAATAAGTAAAGGGATATTACGGAAAATCTCGACAAATGTGAGTGAAACCTTAGCCACTAACCAATTGTTAGAAAGCCGTAAAACACCAATAAAGAAACCTAGAATGGTACTAAGAATGATTGCAAAAAATGAGATGAGTAATGTATTTAGTGCGCCAATGATGAAGACATCATAATAAGTTCCAACACCCGGCGTATATTCCATCAACTTAAATTCGATGTCAAAGCCAGCTGAGACATCCATAAAATCAAAGCCAGTACTCATGCCTCGTGACTGAAGATTTTTAGTAGTATTGCTTACAAGATAATAAATTAACCAGCCGACGGTGCCTGCAGTTAAAATTTGATATAGGGCCGAACGTACTCTTTGATCTTGAAAAAAATTGAATTTTTCCTTTGGCCTTACGCGTTGTTCTATTTCATCCGACATTTATTTTTAGCCCCGTGCTAAGTTAATATGTGTTGTCCTGATATAACTTAAAAAAGGCGCCGAACCTAAATTCGGCGCCCTATAGGGTTTAACGCATTGGTGGAGCGTACATTAGACCACCGTCTGTCCATAAAGCGTTGAGTGAACCAGCACGGTCAATGCCAATACCTTGTTCGCCGCCGCCCATATATTTTTCATATATTTCGCCGTAGTTGCCTTCAGCTTTAATGATGTTATAAGCCCAGCTCTTTTCTAGACCAAGACCCTCATGCAAGTTGCCTTCTGCACCTAGCATACGCAAAATATTTGGGTTTTTAGAGTTCGCTAACATATCATCTACATTCGCTTGGGTAACGCCTAATTCTTCGGCATTAATCAATGCATAAACTGTCCAACGCACTATGTCAGCCCATTGGTTGTCGCCATGGCGAACAGCAGGAGCCAATGGCTCTTTAGATAATGTTTCTGGCAAAATCATATGATCTGCAGGAGTTGGGAAAGAAGCAATGTTACCAGCCATTGAAGATTTATCGCCAGTTACCGCGTCACAACCACCGTTAAGATATGTATCATCACGTACGTTATAATCGTCGAATGTTACATTGCTGATACTGAGGCTATTTTGACGGCTAAAGTCAGTCAAGTTAAGCTCCGTTGTTGTGCCCGATGTCACGCAAACTTTTGCGCCCTTAAGTTGCAAAGCGCTAGTGATACCGCTGTCTTTACGCACTGTAAAGCCTTGACCATCATAAAAGTTTGGTTGTAAAAAATCTATGCCTAGCTGCGTATCTCGAGACATAGTCCATGTCGCTGTACGTGAAAGCAAGTCAGAATCACCATTCGCCAAAGCTGTAAAACGAGCTTGAGAACTCACTGATTGAATTTCTAATTTGGTAGGATCGCCAAAAATAGCGGCCGCTACTGAACGACAAATTGACACATCGAGACCATACCAATTACCAGCGGCATCTAAATTATAATAACCTGGAGATGGCGGGCCAACTTGGCAGCGCACATGACCACGAGCCTTAACGGTTTCTAATGTGGTTTCTGCAAATGCTACTGTACCACTTGAAAGTAAAATGGTTGCCGCAGCAGTCAATGTCATTAATTTTGATTTAAGTTTCATTTAATTATTCTCCCTGTTTATTCTTTTTTGGGTAATATAAATGTCGATTGACACTCAGCCCACCCTAATTAAATAATATGAATGTCTTGTGACAAACGTCCAATACAATTACTAGAAACTAATATGCAAAATTTGCATCGTACAGAATTAGGGTGCAAAAAAAGCATCAAACAAATTTTACCAATGTTATGATAGACATATCAATCATAACAAAATGACACGACCTCTTGCGATGCAACGGCTTGCCAAAATTTATTTAATTTTTCTTCATGATGATTAGGGTTTCGGTAAATTTTAATGTCGACAATAATGTCGGTTTCAGGCGCAGCAGCGCGTACCAATTCGCCAGTTAATAGCTCGTCAGAAACCATGGTATAAGGAATCCAAGCCACGCCGAAACCTTCTAACACCATTGACTTCAAGGCTGTTGCGATGTTGGATTCATAAACCGTTTTAAATTCTAGATTGGTATAATTTTTCTTAATGTGCTCACGTACTGGCCAAGTCGAAATTTCGGTTCGTGTACAGAGATAAGGAATTGTTTGGTTTTCAGCATCGGGCAACCACCATGTTGGATTGCCATCTTTATCTGGTTTCACCACAGGCACGAGCGCTTCTTCGGCGAGTTTTAAGGATGATACGATCCTATCTTTACCGATAAAGAAGGTTTCTGGCGCTTCATAGCAAACAAAAAAATCGACTTCATTTGTTTCGAGTGCATCTAAATACCCTGCCAAATCACCAAAGCCAGTGTTTACATAAAACTGGTCGGCAGAAATAATAGGTTGCAGGCCTTTTAACCATGTGGGCATGAATGATTGCGCCAAAGTGTTGAGTGTGGCAAAACTAATTTTGGCACCCTCATCCTTGGAGGATAAGGAAATTTCTTCCCGCACTTGATAGGACAGGCTCACCAACTCTTGCGCCAACGGGATGAATTTTTCACCCGCTTTGGTTAGGTTTGCGGGTCGAGCATTGCGGTCAAACAACGGTTCTTGTACCCACGCTTCTAATGATTGGATACGGCGGCTGAAAGCGGGTTGCGAAACATGACGCAATTTTGCAGCGGTGTGAAAATTACGCGTCATATGCAGAGCCAAAAAATCTTCTAACCACTTCAGCTCCATAACATTTACCAGTACAAAAAACAATAATCGTAATTAATATAATCACGTTAGGCCATATTCAGACCGATTACTAGGTTATATTATGTCAAATATGATACAACTTCGCCATTTGACCCTGATTTCATTTTTTTGAAACCCCGTTTAAAATCATCATCTTTTGGCCAATTGACTTAATAGACAATACTGACATCGCCTATATGAGTTTGTCGTTAAATGTTCCAATGGGGGATAGACCGACAAACTCACTCGTTGCATCCATAGTATGCATTGTATAGATACGATCGCTATCCGCATCTAGAGAAAGCTGACCAGAAAGACCTGGTGTCCAATTCCACGTTGCATCTGGCGTTCCACCAGAAAACGAACGCCAATATACCGTTAATGCAACACTTTGTCCGCTCCCAACTACTGCGTCAGTGGGGTTTGCATACCCTAAAACGTTAAAATTTCCTGTAGATCCTGTTGTTGAGCTATATGTACCGGTAACTAATCCGTCTACATCCTGTGTTATATCCATAAGCGAACCATAGCTATTAACCCACTGTCCTGTTACAGTCATTGTGTTTTCCTTTAATTAATTTCAGGATATAAATTCCTGAATATATTGATTGAGATAACAGGCCGCTGATATGCGGCCTGTCATATAATTTACAGATTGGTTATCAGCTTAATCCGAAGTTTTTTTGCTTTTTAGAATGCGGCTAATTCGTTTTTTACTGCCAATTTTTTGGGCAACTTTTACTGCATTACCTTGAAGGTTAGAAGTTGATGTGTCATATTCCCACATTGAATAATACGAGTTGAAGAAAATAGCACCGATGTTAATACCACCATCAAATCCATCCAATTCTTCAAGGCCTAAATACCATGTTCCAATACCAACTTCTGCTTCGATGTATTGAAAATACTCTCTTGGTGTTAGTGCGAAGCTGGCTTCTGACCCGTCAGCATCAAATGTTCCCATCTCGATAACTAAATCTGGATAATTGTAATTATCTGGGTTATCTGGTGAAATAGGCAGCGCACCATCTAAAGTAATAGCTGCCACTAATGCCTGAATTTTTGCTGGATCGCCTTTAATTGTACCTGCTCCTGTATCAAGAAGCGCTTCATAAGACCCGGTGATTGAAACACCATTAACTTTCATATCCCGGCAATCACTAACCCAATATGCGTTAAAGGGACTAGATTGATTTTGTGGAAATGATACTACAGTCTGAGGGTCATATGCAGTCGTATCTGTGCCACCAAAACGTACTTCTCCAGAATCAGTTAAATATCCATCAACCGTATAGTCGCAGTTAAAAGAAATTACGGGTTCACTCAATCGTCCAGCATCCCATAGTGTTTTAAAAAGTAATCCAGAAGTTGAGCCTTCATGTGTGGGCCCACATGCAATAAAGCCATCCTGAATGAGTTCAGCCCACTGAAGACCTCGATACTCAATGCCCAAATAAAAATCCATATTTGCCCCAGCATGCTGAAAATCTTTAAAAAAAGTATCATTGCCTACTTTAGCTGTTAGGGAACCCCATTCTCCAAAATCAAGGTCAACAGGTGTTTCATCTACCCAGTTAAAACTACTTGATGAATTCGGATCAAATTGTGTAAACGGCAATGCAAAACTAGTCCACAGAGGCGGTAATGTTTTATTACTGCGGGCGGAGTAA
>JABSRY010000004.1 GCA_013214985.1 Hyphomicrobiales bacterium | reverse complement strand
CACAAGAAGGCAGGTAGACCCATTATCTATATCGACGAGAGCGGGTTTGCGCATGACATGCCTCGCACTCACGGATATGCACCAAAGGGAAATCGCTGTTTTGGTACCCATAACTGGCAGGCTCGTGGCCGGATCAATGTGATTGGCGCTCTTTTGGGGACTGTTCTTCTCACTGTTGGTTTGTTTACAGGCAATATCAACAGCGATGTATTCCATGGCTGGCTTCAGGATAACCTAATCCCAAAGCTGCCGCCAACGTCAGTATTGGTAATGGACAATGCCACTTTCCACAAACGTAGTGATACAAAAAATTGCATCTGGCAGGCGGGGCACTTTCTGGAGTATCTCCCTCCGTATAGCCCTGATTATAATCCTATTGAGAAAAAATGGGCGCAGGCTAAAGCCACCAAACGACGACAACAATGTACCACTGAAGAACTTTTTGGGGTGGGCAAATTTGAATCAAATTAAAGGCGTCAGGCTATACACCACTTTTTGAAGGATTTACTGAACTTGCCGAACAAAAGCTAAAAACGTGGGAATATCTCGAAGGTATGGAAGAACGAAAAATAAAAGGGCAATCCTAGAGATTGTTTTTCCAATTTTCTAACAAGCAAATATTGCCATGTTTTTCGGTTTTAAAAAAGTGTTTTTTATCTGCTGTAACGCAAAAAATAAAATTTGAGTTTTAGAAACCACGAATGAAATATCTTGATCTTCATATGCACAAAAATAAATTTTCAAGAAATGTTATTATCCTTCTATTTTTTCGAGCAAAATTTGACTCAAAAATTTAATAGAGTACAATGTATAACAAATGAATACATTCATCACCCTTTGGATTATGACACATATGCCAACAACTACATTTACAACACGAATTGATACGGAACTTAAAACACGTTTGGAAAAAATAGCGCGATTTGATGATCGCTCGGCTTCGTATATGGCTAACCGTGCTATTCAAAACATGGTAGAAGAACGTGAAGCAACCCGAGATCTTGTACAAACAGGATTAGAGCTTGTTGAACGAGGTGTGTCTGTCTCTGAAGCTGCCGTTGATAAATGGATGCGGGGCTCAGAAGACGCACCCTTCCCAGAACCTGACACTTTTGAATAATCTACTATGAAAATCCAATTTTTAGAAACATCTGCTCATGGCTTGCGTTGGATGATGCAGTATTATCGTAAAAATCCACAACTTAATCGTGATCGCGCGTTCAAAAATTATGAAATTGCGAAAAGTTTATTACGTGATTTTTCCAGTTTGGCTGAAAAATTTGAAGATTTTGAGGATGTTTGGGAAAAAAATGTCACACTCACTGCATTTTCTATTCTCTATACCATTCGACGTGAAACGATTTATGTTATTGATATTCGTGACCAACGCGGAAACCGTAGTGCAGACGCGCTCCGTAGATTCAATTCAGAACTACGTAATAAATATGGACTATAATTTCGAATGCGAAACAAAGTCACCGTTTTCATTATAAATTTACAACCGGATAACTTCAATTTTATTCTGCTTGGCAAAGAGGTTTATGACCCTCTTTTTCTTTTGCGCTCATTTTATATATATTTACACGACTTCACTCATATTAATTGTGCATTAAATGAGTCACAGAACTAAAAAATAAATTGACTTTATGTATAATCTTCACACAATGATTTCATATACAACTCATACATTGTTTTATATACTTATTAGATTAGCAATGATTTCATATACAACTCATACATTGTTTTATATACTTATTAGATTAGCAAGATTGCAACTTCCACTGTAAGGAGCTTTCAGCCCTTCCACTGTAAGTGCATCTTGTAGGGATTTTATCCCTAAACCCTAACAAAGGGAAGACCCTCTGTACACCCTAAAAAAGTGAAAATGATGCCAACAAATTCTGCTGAATATCAAAAACAATATCGTAAAACATATAATAAAAAACATAAAAATATTACCGTAAGTTTGCAATTAAATGAGCATGCTGAACTGCATGAATATATTACAAAGCATTTTCCTGTATCTGAAAATATTAAAAAAATGACTTTTTCTACGTTACTCAGAGAAGCCACTTTGTTCCAAATACGGGGATCAAGCTTACGCACTCAGGCAATAGAAGAAGAGTTGAAACAGCTGAAATTTCTTCTCACTGATTGTGCCAATAACTTGCATCAAATTGCCCATCATCATGTTGAAACAAAACATGCGTTAGATAATGATGCATTATCAATTTTACTTCAGCTGGAGCAAACAGTTCATAATTTTGTAAATTCTCGTTTGAAAGATTGAATATGATTATCAAATCAATGAGTCGCAAATCGGCAAGCTTCGAACAATTATCGGGCTATATGGATGCCCAAAAGTCCCAGAATTTTGAGCAACTTTCGCAATATATGAATAGTGAAAAATCCGACGAACGTTATGATTTGTATCATAACCTTTTCTCACAAGGTCAGAAAAATATTGCCGAAGAATTTTTAAAGAATAGTGAATTTCTTAAAAAACGTAAAAATGGAAACTTTTTATATCATGAGATATTAAGTATATCGCTGGAGAAAGATGTTGCGCTGCAATATGCAAAAGATTCACTGCGCAGTATAGCTCTAGAATATATATCAAAACGTTGCCCTAATAATTTGGTTTACGCATGTTTGCATGAAGATCATACAGATCATCTACATTATCATTTGATGATAAGTGCAAACCAACGGGGTGAAGCAACACGAGTTCGATTAAAAAAGACTGAGTTTGATACAATAAAACGAGACCTAGAAAATCATGTTTTGGTGCAATATCCAAAACTGAAACAAAGGAAAGTTATCACTGCCAGTAATAAGGAGAAAAAAATATCTCGTAAGGCTTCAGATCAAAAACGTCGAACTGGTCGCTTGGATCGGCAGGAAGCTGTACGGGATATGATTCAAAAAGCCATGAAAGAGGCTTCAAGTTTTGAAGTCTTTAAATCATATCTGGCCGATAATAACTTTATATATGGCACTCGAGGTAAAAATTATAAAGTGACGGTTACACATAATAATGGCAAAGTGGTTGCGTATCGATTTGCGACTATCGGAGTGCATAATGAGTTTGAAAGATATTTGGACCGTGTTGCACCAACAGAACGTTATCAAGATTCGCAAAAACGCGCTAGGAGGAACAAGAAAGAAGGTGGTGATGCAGAGCAAGCTAAGAAATCAGAAGATGGTGCTCAGACCCAATATAAATCCAAAGCCGATGCTGCTGCTGATCGTAAATCGGCTGAACAGAAAACGAAGAATTCAAACGTAAAAAACAAGCAACAATCTAGCGAGCCGTTTGAAAGCAAAAAGACTGAAAAATCAGCTTTTGCTCAAGATGTAGAAAATATTTATGAAAAGAAAAAAATTAAGAAAGCCAAGAAAAAAACCAAGACGTTGAACAGAAAATCACCAAAAAGATGAAAATTAACATTAGACTGAATAATGAGTTATATTAAGAAGATGGTTAGGATACTGATTCCCATTAAGAATAAGCATAGTAAAAAATGTCATTTAAAAAACAAACGATAATAAATCGAATATTTAAATCCAGAGCTAAAAATACCAAACTATACCAAAGTTTGCAAACTTTGGTATTTGGCAAAAGTTTTTTTCGTGAGGAAGGTGCGAGTTTTGCGAATAAAGGCGAAATTGGTGATTACCTTTCTTATGCTAATAATGGCTTGTTGATTAATGGCAAAGATTTACGTCTTTCTGAACGAGTAAGTTTCCAAAATGTTGCGGTTTATGGTGTGACTGGTAAGGGGAAATCAACGGCACTTGCCAGACCGATTATTTTAGATAAAGGTCGCAGTGATAGCGTGTTAATTGTGAATGATATGTCTGGTGATCTTTATAGAGATACCAGCGGGTATATGAAATCTAAAGGTTATCGAATTATCGTTTTAAATCCGAATGATTTGGATAACTCGAATCGTTATAATCCGTTTTTAGATATCGATACGCCCGAAGCAGTTATGCGTTTTGCTGATTTGTTTTCTAGATCTACAGGTGACGACAAGGGTTCATTTTGGGGGAAGGGTGCAGAACGTTATGTCAGGTTCTTTTTGAAGTGTCTGAAAACTATGCCGGACGTTTTTAACACACCTCATAATCTGTATCATCTTATTCAGAACTTTGGTGATGATGGAGAGGATCTCTTTGAATTTGTTGAATCCTGTTGCGACAATGATGTATTTCTCATGAATGAGTGGAAATCACTTATTACAGGCGCAGAAGAAACAATATCTGGTTTTATTATTAGTGCGACTGTTGCGCTGAAAATATTCAGTGAGCCGCATGTATGCGCTTTAACGTCACGTTCTGATATTGATTTAAAAACCCTCAGAAAACAAAAAACGATCATTTATCTGATAACAGCACCCGAAGACCAGGACATATACCAGCCACTTATCAGCATGTATTTTTTAAGTTTTTTACATGCCTGTATGCGTGAATTGCCAACCGTAAGTGATTTGCCAGTGTATTTTATTTATGACGAATTCGGTAATTCCTATTTGCCGAATTTTGATAAACTTATCACCACGACCAGAAAATATAATATTTCTTTATTTCTGCTGATGCAGGGGCAACAGCAATTGGTCACAAAATATGGTTCAAGCCTGATGAATGTTATTTTATCTGGTATTGCCACTCAAATTAGTTTTGGTGGTGCTGAGGGCTTAACGGCAGAGTATTTTGAAAAGCGGGCAGGTAAAGTGCGCGTGTACCATCGAAGCGAAGAGAGAGACACACATGTTGAACGTTATATGGAACGCAACCTAATAAACTATTCTGAGATTCGAGAACTGGCAGAAAATAAATTATTAATCATCTCTGATAATCGCAAAACCACAATTATTGACATTCACATGAGCCATGAGAGTCCACGTTTTCAAAGAATGATGAAATATACTCCAGCTGCTGTGAAATCAAGTAAAACTGAAGATAGATTGGTTTTTATACCGCTATGAACCGACCCAAACAGAAAACCCCAGATTCACATAGTAAAAAACAAGTTTCTTCTCGTGGATAGGCACGTACATAACATGCATCACTATGTGGTAAATCTAGAACAAAGAAGTGTGCCTTCTGCAAAACCCCTGCAATAATCACTTGGGCTTCACCAAAATCTGCTTGTCCATGGCCTGGGGCATGACTTAGAGGGACAAATACTTCTTTATGACGCTGATGATGGGTTCTGACATAATCTTTAATGGTCGTGTAGCCGCCAGTAAAACTATGTTCATCCTTCAAACGATCAAAAATACGTTTGGCGGTATGGCGCTGCTTGCGAGGGACAAACTTATCATCTTCAATATAACCATCAATAATATCTGTAAAACCAGCCAGTTTAGGACGCCTACTTTCCGCCTTACGCCTATAACCAGGAGGCTCACTAAACTGCAACATCTTAGAAACTGTCTCGCGGCTGATGCCAAATTGAAGCGAAGCCGCCCGAATACTCAGGCCATCGTGATGACAAGCAAGACGTACCCTTCTATATAAATCCACTGTATAAATCCTTAACACCCTCCTAATAAATTATGAGGGTAAAAGTGGCAGAGTTTTACTCCGCCCGCAGTAATAAAACATTACCGCCTCTGTGGACTAGTTTTGCATTGCCGTTTACACCGAACCGTGTTATATAATTTGGTGATGCACATAAAATTCGTTTGTTAGGGGCTAATTTTTTCATTCTGAGCGTACTATCGCGTAATGGCTCGACTCGTATTAAAATATCCCAATTTTCATTTGGAATTCTACCTAGTTGATCACTGAGCGTGAGCTTGATTTTGACTTCGGGGTAAATTTCTTCGAACCGCGCGAGCATAGGAGCTATATAAAGTCGGCCAAACCCCATAGAGGCGATGACGTGTAATTCGCCAGTGAGTTGTCCTTTGCGTTTGAAAACATCATCATTTAATAGACTAATATCATTTAAAATATCCTTTCCACGAGATGCGAGGTAATTGCCTTCGGCACTAAGAATAATTCCAGATCTACCGACTCGTTCTGCAATTTTTAGATCTAATTTGTTTTCTAATGCGCCAAGACGTTGACTAATAGCAGATGCAGAGACATTCAAAATACGCGAAACACCCACAAGTGACTTCTCTTGAGCTAAAACCGTAATTAGTTGTAAATCATCAGATGAAATCATAAGTTTGACTAATTATTATAGTTAGTAATCATAAGTAAATTTTATCTAATAATCTGTTATTGTCAAGTCATAACCAAAGTGGAGATCTATAATGAATGTTTTAGCAGACTTGAATACGCCATGTTTATTGTTGGACGAAAGTAAAATGAGAGTAAATCAAAACCGCATGATTAAGCAAGTAAAAAGCCGATCATGTAGTTTAAGACCACATTTAAAAACTTTAAAGTCTGTTTCAGCTGCTCGATATGTTTTGGGCGGGACGGACTGCCCCATCACTGTTTCTACTTTAAAGGAAGCACAAGAGTTCGGGCGAGCAGGGTTTAAAGATATTCTATACGCTGTAGCGATTACTGCTCAGAAACTGGATCATGCGGTATCTTTGCGCCGCGAAGGGATTGATCTTAAAGTCTTGATTGATAGTGAGGAAATGGCTAATGCCATTGCGAGTAAATCAAATAAAACTGGAGAAGCTATTCCTGCTTTCATTGAGATTGATGTTGATGGACATCGTGCGGGCATTTCTATTGACGAGTCAGACCGACTAATTGATATTGCCAGGCGGCTGGAACAAGGCGGGAAACTTCATGGTGTTATGGCACATGCAGGTGAAAGTTATAACTTATCAGATACAAAACTAATATGTGAATCGGCATTAAATGAAGCAACAAAAGCTGTTAAGATGGCAAATGTTTTGAGGGCTGCGGGGTTTGAATGCCATCATGTTAGTGTCGGGTCAACCCCAACAGCATTGGCGCGTATTGAAGTGCAAGGCGTTACGGAAATTAGAGCGGGTGTTTATTTATTTTTTGATCTTGTGCAAGCAGGCGTTGGGGTTTGTAAGAAAGAAAATATTGCCTTGAGCGTTCTTACAACCGTTAATGGTTGGAATAGTAAGAAGAGGCAAATTTTTATAGATGCGGGCTGGATGGCACTTTCACGAGATAGGGGCACAGCAAATCAAGCGACTGACCAATATTTTGGAATTGTCTGTGACGAGGCAGGTAACATCATTCCTGATTTAGTGGTTATTGAGACAAATCAGGAGCATGGTATTATTACGTCTCGCCCGAATTTGGAGCAAAAAATGGAACAAGAAACACCACATTTGCTGATAGGCACCCGCTTACGTATTTTGCCTAATCATGCATGTGCAACTGCCGCACAGCATGAAACTTATCATGTGCTCAATGCCGAGGGAAAGTTGATAGAAAATTGGTCTCGCTTTGGTGGTTGGTAATATTATAGAAAGTACAAATATGTTTATTCTTTCAGAAGATAATGTAAAAAAAATTGCAAATGAGGGTTTGGCTTTTGAGGCTGTTTCAGAAGCATTTGTAGCAGCTTATGAGAAAAAAGGAGCAATATTTCCTGTTGTGATTGCGAATGGCTGTGATGAAGGGAATAGCTTCTCAATTAAATCTGGAAATCTTAGCGTTCAGAAGCTTTCAGGGCTTAAAATCGGTTCATATTGGGCTGACAATCACTCAAAAGGCTTGCCCAATCATAGCACGACGACTTTGATCCTTAATGAAGAAACCGGGGTTATACAAGCAGTGATTAACGCTGGATATTTAAATGGTTTAAGAACTGCAGCGGCAAATGCCGTAGCAACAAATAAGTTAGCTCGAAAAAATGCTCGCATTTTAGGTGTTCTTGGTGCAGGACATCAAGCCATTTTTGAAATAAAGGCAATATGCAAAGTTAGAGATATTCAGAAAATTCTTATTCATAGTCGCACGGAAGGAACGGTTTTAAAAGCAGTGGAACAATTGGAGAAACTGGGGATTATAGCGGAATCTGCATCTGTTGAATCGGTTTGTCGCGCAGCAGATATCTTAGTGACGGTGACTAATTCGACATCACCTCTATTTAAGGAGGAGTGGATTAAATCGGGAACACACATTTCTGCTATGGGGGCGGATCAATCTGGTAAACAGGAATTACCAATTGAATTGGTTAGAAAGGCTAAATTATATGCGGATTCACCCACTCAATCACGTGCTATTGGAGAATTTGAGGCAGCTAGTAATTCCACCCAAGAATTAAAAATATGTTCGATAGGTGCTGTCTTGATTGGTGATAATGAAGGACGTACTAATCTTGAACAAATCACAATTTTTGATAGTTCCGGGATAGCTTTACAAGATCTTTGTGTTGCTAAAATGGTGCTAGATAAAGCAATTGAACAACGGTTGATTATGGAAATTGACTTTTCTTAAATTTTAAATTTAATCAATATTGGCGCATTCTGTGACATATTTTATTTCCATAAGTCTCGATTCTTAACCACCGATTATTAAGGTTTTGTCGCAAAGATTTTAGGGTTTTATTGATATTTTCATCTGAGTATATAAGCATGTTAAAACAAGCAACATATTTAGGTCACCATGATGATATCATTTTCAGGCAGTCATTTCCCCAAAGACGTCATTTTATATGCGGTGTTCTTTTATGTTCGCTATGCGGTTTCCTATCGTGATCTGGAAGAAATTATGGCAGAGCGCGGCGTGACTGTGGATCATGCTACCCTGAACCGATGGGTTATAAAATATTCACCTTTAATTTCCAGTCAAGCACAGCGTCGGAAGTCCGGCACCAGCACATCGTGGCGCATGGACGAAACTTATATCAAGGTAAGAGGCAAGTGGACATATTATTATCGTGCCGTCGATAAACACGTTAAAACCCTAGATTTCATGCTGTCCGTGAACCGTGATAAAGATGCAGCGACTGATTTTTTTAAGAAAACTATTCAAACGAATGGCTTCCCTGATAAAGTAGTAATTGACAAAAGTGGAGCAAATCTTGCTGGATTACATAACATAAATTGTCAGTTAATTATCAACGGTTGGTTCTGGCTAATTGATATTTTGCAAGTTAAATATCTAAACAATATTATTGAGCAAGACCACAGGTTCATTAAAAAGCTGACCAAGCAAATGATGGGTTTTAAAGCGTTCCACTCAGCTTCTGCTACACTGGAGGGAATTGAGGTTGCACATATGATCCGCAAACAACAATTTGGAACCACTGGAAAAACTGCTTTTCAACAATTTGCTGCACTCGCTGAATAACTGTGTCTAATAAAAGGCGCGACCCCGTCTGCATTTGCAGTTTGCGACAGAACCCCTTTTCCCACTTGTTCCAAATTATTGCTTTTTTAATTTCGTCCATAGGGGCTAGTTTAATCATACGCTCTAATCCTTCTTTGCTATTAGATTATTATCGTATGTTGCGGTGACCCGTTGAATCCATCCCCATTAAAAATGGGAGCATTACCGCGATGCTTGAATAAAACTCGACAAAACCAAAAATCTACATCAAACACTCATTATTTGCAACAGAGCCCATTTACGCACGAATGAGCGCAATACCTAATTAATCTCAATTATTGACGCGTATCACGGCATATTACTCTCCTAAAATTTTATATAAATCACATAACTGCGCCAATTTGCCATGGCACGAATTCACACCCGCCAAAACCTAATTTTTCACTTTTCGATTGTTTACCAGATGCAACGTCTATAATCAGAAAAAACAGCTCAAGGCTCTTATCCAGCATCGAAGTACCATCGCTAATAATATCACCACAATTTAAATCCATGTCTTCAGCAAGGCGTTTATACATGGCGCTGTTGGTAGCCAATTTGATACAAGGTGCTGGTTTATAGCCTGAAACCGACCCTCGTCCAGTTGTGAAAACTATCATATTCGCTCCAGATGCTGTCTGTCCTGTAACTGAAGCGGGGTCGTAACCTGGACTGTCCATGAAAACCAATCCTTTTTTATCAATTGGCTCAGCATATTTATAAACCCCAGACAAAGGAGCGCTACCAGACTTTGCGACAGCACCAAGTGACTTTTCTAAAATTGTGGTCAATCCGCCACGTTTATTGCCAGGTGATGGATTGTTATTCATCTCGCCACCATTTCTTGTACAATAATCTTCCCACCAACGGACACGCTCTATTAGCTGCCTACCCACCTCAATAGTTTCTGCACGTTTTGTTAGCAATTGTTCTGCTCCATATATTTCGGAAGTTTCCGACAATATAGTGGTTGCTCCATAGCTTATGAGTTTGTCAGATGCCATACCCAAAACTGGGTTTGCAGTAATTCCTGAATGACCGTCAGAACCTCCGCATTGCATTCCAATGCAAAGATGTGAGATTGGTTGTGAGCTTCGACAAACAGTGTTAGCAAGTTCAGCAAGTTCAGCGATGATTTCCACACCGCGATCAACAGTTTTACGCGTACCGCCCAAACTCTGAATCGTCATATATCGCAAATTGCCATCGGTTGTTATTTTTTGATCACCAATTAAATCACTCAGTTGCATAACTTCACAGCCGAGCCCAATCAATAATATCGCACCAAAATTGGCATGTTGCGTATAACCCGTAATGGTTCTGAATAACGTCTCATACCCTTCGCCATTGGTAGACATACCGCAACCCGTGCCATGAACCAGTGGCACAATGCCATCAATATTATCATAACCATTTAAAACACCGTTTTTCACCACTTGATCAGCAATAAATTTTGCAACAGAACCAGAACAGTTCACTGTGGTAATAATGCCTATATAATTACGGGTGCCTACCTTGCCATTTGGGCGTAAATAACCATCAAAAAAACGTTTACCACTGGCCTCTTTAATGGTTTTAACATCTGTAGAATATTCATAATTAGTTTGCCCCCCCCTCATACTCAAATTATGAGTATGAATATGTTCACCTGATTTTACATTTTGGCTTAGCATACCTATAGATTGGCCGAACTTAATAATAAGGTCACCCTTATTGGCGTTCTGGATAATGATTTTATGACCTTGCAATATGTCTTGCTTAACAACTACTTTTCCATCCATTAAGCATTCACCTTTTTGGATATTACGTAAGGCAACAATTACATTATCTTCAGAATTTAAGCATAAAAATGCTTTTTGGGATTTACTCATATATATGTTCATATTTAACTTGTTACAATTTTACAATTGCTTTAATTAGCGTTTCTCTATCGTTCACCAGTTCACCAAACCGAGTTTTCATTTCGGTTAAGCTTAATATTTCTGAAGCCAGTGCACTTGTATCAATTTGTTTGTTTTTTATAGCAAGAACAACTGTATCAAAATCTTCTTTTAACGCATTACGACTGCCGATAATACTCATCTCTCTTTTATGAAATTCGCCATCATCAAAAGTGATTTTATCTTTAACAACACTCACAAAAATATACTGTCCACCATGAGCAACATAGCCAAAACCTGCTTCCATAGCTTTTGCATAACCAGTTGCATCAAACACAACATCAAAACCATCCGCAAGATCACCAATTAATAAATCAGCACCTACAACGTGAATATTTTTAAAGTTAAATTTTTGAGAAATCAACTCAAGCCGAGTTTCACTCACATCTAATAAATGTACTTCTGCTCCAGTAAGGCGGGCAAATAGAGCAGTGCCCAAACCAATTGGTCCAGCCCCTGTAACCAAGACTCTGTCAATATTGCAAACGCTAGAACGGCGCACCGCATGAGCGCCAATAGCTAAAAATTCAACCATCGCTGCTTCGATTTCACTAAGCCCGGTCGCTGCATAAATATTAGTCAAAGGCACGGCCAATCTAGCACACAAACCACCATCTCTATGAACACCTAAGACTTGTATATTTGAACAACAGTTTGGTTTCAATCGCAAACAAGCGTGGCACTTACCACACGATATATAGGGATTTACCACCACTAAATCACCCTGTTTCCAACCATTAACATCATTAACCACTCGGCCGCTAAGTTCGTGGCCTATAACACGAGGATAATTTAAATATGGGTGTTTACCTTCAAAAATATGGTAATCCGTACCACATATACCAACCGCTTGAATATCAAGCAATACCCAGCCAGCGGGGGCATTACTTGGCATATCTACCGTTGTTAAATCAAACTTACCTGGTTCTACACAAGTGCCACAAAGCATTTGTTCATCAAATTTTAAATTCATTTTCGTGCCTCAATTATTAATTAACATTACGTGCCTGCCTAGAAATAAACATAATTACAGCCCACAAAGACGAATAATCACGCTCATTTTCTAGCACCATCAGTATGGCACACGCTCGAACTTCAGATAAAGATACATGTCTTTATTGCTCATAATGTTTTCTTCCACTATAGATTCGAAGCCTCTGGCAAACTCAGGGCGGTTCATGGCTAGTAATACCTCGTTTTTTCAGAGCTTAATCATGTAAAATCCACTGCATACCTCAAAAACTGAGTTCGTTTCTAATCGCGATATAGGAGTTCGGGTAAATAAAGCGTAATTTCTGGAATAAATGTCAGTAATAAAAGTACAATTACTAATGGTACTAAGAACGGAATAGTTGCTTTAACACATTTTTCGAATGGTACACCTGAAACTCTCGACAAAACAAATAGAACCATCCCTACTGGTGGCGTTAATAATCCAAGCATTAAATTCAAAATTACAATAATGCCTAAATGAACCGGATCAATTCCAAATTGTACCGTAAGAGGAAGTAAAACTGGAACCAGTATAGAAATTGCAGCAATTGTTTCCATAAATAAACCAACGACCAACACTAAAGCCATTATAAGCAGTAAAACAACATTCTTATTATCCGTAAAGTTAAGCACAAATTCAGTGAAATTATTTGCAACTTGATTAGCGGTCAATATCCAAGCAAAAACACTTGCTGCACCAACAATAAGCATGATGGCTGCGGTTATTTCAATAGTTTCTATTGAAATAACCGCCAATTTTCTTAATGTTAGCGTTCTGTATACGACAAGCCCCAAAAATATAGAATAAGCTGTTGCACAGATGGCTGCTTCAGTCGGTGTAAATGCACCAGATACAATTCCACCAACAATAATAACGGGCGCCATTAACGGTAAAAACGCGCGTTTAAATTGAATATAAATATTTTTAAGGTTAAACTTAACATCAATCGGATATTTTCTTTTAAACGATATCCACCAAACCATAAGTGATAAAGAGAGCGCCATCATTAATCCTGGTATAATTCCGGCTACAAAAAGCTGGCCAATAGAAACCGAAGCCATAACGCCATAGATAACAAGTGGTAATGAAGGAGGTATAACTGGACCAATGGTTGAAGACGCAGCGGTAATACCTACACTAAAATCATCGTCATAACCCGCATCACGCATCGCTTTAATTTCAATTGCACCAAGACCACCGGCATCGGCAACCGCAGCGCCTGACATACCAGCGAAAATAATACTCGAACCTATATTCACGTGTCCAAGACCACCTGGCATCCAACCTACCAATGACCGCGCGAAGCCGAATATCCTTTGGGTAATACCCGCAGAATTCATTAATCCACCAGCCATGATAAAAAATGGAATTGACAATAGTGTAAAGCTATCCATTCCATTCACCATAGTATGATACAATAATACCGGCGGTAGACCTGAATATAAAATGTAAAAAAAAGATGAAATTGCTAAAGAAAAAGCAATTGGAATTCTGATCAACATTAATATGGCCAGAGAACCGAATAATATAATAAGTGACATTATATTTTACCTTTCGAAATCGTACGGATATTTCTAATTATTTGACGTGCAATAACAAGGCTGTTAATAACCAAAAACGCAATGATAAGATAATGCAAATAGAACTTTGGAAATGGCAAAGAAACCATTTTCAAAAACATTGTTTTATCGGCCAACGTAAAAGCCGATATGCTTAAAAATATTGAGAAGAAAAATAGTATTATCAGTGAGAAGATTACAAAATAAATTTTGAATTTACCGTAATATTTATCCATAAATTCTAGGGTAATATGCCTGTCATAAATTTGACATCTAATGGCGCCCGCAAACGCGACGATAATAAGTAAATATCTAGCTGCCTCTTCAGTCCAGGATATTGAATCATTCAACACATATCTTGTAAAAAATTGCAAAAATACAATTGAAAACAATATTAAAAAGCTAAATACCAAGATAATATCTGCAATGGAAATATTAAAATTGTTGAAATGATCTTCCATTTCAACATCCATTTCGTTAAAATTAATTTCTGGTGAATCGTCCTTATTGTACATTTCATACTCCCTAGTTGAAATGAAAAGTGAGGTCAAAATAAATTGGCCTCACCTATTACATTAGTCTTTTATCGCTTGTAAACGATCATATATGTCAGAACTCCAAGGTACATCTGCACTCGTTAAACTTGGTGCAACAGCAGCAATAAAAGGTGCACGGTCAACTTCATTAACTGTAACGCCCTCACCTCTGAACCAAGCAACTAAATCCGCTTCTGATTGTACGATCTCGTCAGAACTTTCGGCCGCGGCGTTTCTTAGGGCTTGAAGAAGCTTATCAGCATCATCGCCTAATTTGCTCATCGTAATAGGAGATACAACTAAAGCTAAAGAGTTTGTGATATGACCAGTTAAATTAATATTGGACTGAACTTCATGAAATTTCTTAAACTTAATTGTTGGCAACGGGTTCTCTTGTGCGTCAACAACTCCTTGTTGTAAGGCCAAATACACCTCCGCAAACGCCATCGGTGTTGGGTTAGCACCAGTCGCTTTTGGAAACATTTGATATGCTGGTGCATTGGGAGTTCTAATTTTCAAGCCTTTCATATCTTCGGGCTTCAAAATAGGTTTATTTGAGGTGACATGGCGTGAACCGTAATAAGTCATAGCTGCAATAGTATTCCCTGTTACTTTATTATATTCGCTAGACAATTCAGCAAATAAGTCAGAAGCTACATATGCTTTCCAATGATCATAACTACGCAATGTAAAAGGATAATCTGAAATACTAATAGGCCCGTAACTTTGACCTAGAAACGCTACTCCAGTGTAAATAACATCGACCGTACCTAAACCCAAAGCTTCGTTTAAAGCCGACTCTTTACCCAACTGAGATGCAGGGAACACATTCATTGTAACTCTACCCTCCGTAGCCTTTTCAAGCAATTCAGCAGCTCTTAGAGCAGCGGCATGATAAGGAGTAGATGCTTCATACACATGGCCAAACCGAATTATTTCTTGGGCAAATACATTACTTGCCATCAAAGCCGAAAGGGTGATAGCCCCAAGCACCTTTGTAGTTTTCAATATAATTGAATTCATTTTATTCTCCCTTTTTTTAACTGACCCATTATTGGGCCAGAATTTTCTTATTTAGTTAATATGACTCACCAAAATTATAGTCATTAAGCGTTTTTTCTAACATTTCTATCGAAAAACCAATTTTTGTTGGCGCCATATACGCACCATTTTTTACCTATCCCTAAATGTTATACAAATGATTTATAAATTTGATGCCTTTATTGTATTTTATTATTAAAAACATTCAATAATATTATTTGGATGAAGTCAACGGTTTCTTATAATAAAAAATTATTTTTACAAAAGACTGGTAAAATTATCGATATATTACTAATATTTACAAAATTATACATTCACGGATATTTATGGCACGCACAGACGCAGTCTTTAGAAACAGTTTTAATGGGTTAATTAAAATATGTAATAAACTTAAAGTTAATGACAAATTAGACCCAGAAAGCACCTTAGCCACTAAACTAGATGTGAGTAGAACTGTTATTCGTAGTGTTTTACAGGCATTTGTGAAATTAAATATCATAAAAATAAGCGGTAGAACCAAAACCTTAATAAGAATGCCAAATAAAAATGATTTACTGACTATCCAAGAAAGAACAATTTCGTTAGGACAATTAGAAACGGACTTTCTGAATTGGCTATTGCACTTTGACGTACCACCAAACACCATTTTAAATGTAACAAAGGTTTCAAAACAATTTTCAGTGGCGCCGCATACATTACAAGAATTTTTTTCTGGATTAAGTCGATTTGGCCTGATAGAAAGACGCGCAAAAGGCGGCTGGATACTTCGAGGGTTCACTAAAAATTTTGCAATTGAATTATCAGATTTTCGTGTAGTTTTAGAAATAAACGCTATTCGTCATCTAATCAAACTGCCAGAAAATCACCCTATATGGTCGCAATTGGGGGAGTTAAAAAATAAACATAATGATTTGTTAAGGAATATTGATCAGAATTTTCATGATTTTTCACAGTTAGACGAATTGTATCACATAACCATTAATAAAATTGTCAAAAATAGATTTGTTGAGGAGTTTCAAAAAATAATCTCACTTATATTTCATTATCATTATCAATGGGACAAAACAGAGGAAAGATCCAGAAATGAAGCGGCAATTAAGGAGCATATAAAAACCATAGAAGCTCTGTTAAACAAAGATGAAATTCTTGCTATCGATTGTGCAAAAAAACATTTAAATACATCAAAACAAACATTATTATCATCCTTAATCACCCATAACTTGGGCTAAAAATCAATAAGTCTTTAAATTTTTGTTGGTTAATCGTAAGTGGTTTTTCGACCCCACATTTTCTCTGATTATCTTAGCTGGTTCTGTTGCAAACAGCAAATTAGTTTAAATTTATGGTGTCTTTTAACCGGTTTTCTTAAAAGCTAACAGAGCATCGGTAATTAATCGGATTTCCTCTCTTTAGGACTTACCTATATTTCCAAAACTGAATGCACTACCGACTAATGTCGGTAGGTTCAGTAGTCACGTGATTTTCAATATAACCCATAATGGTTTGATCGGTAATCATGCCTGATGTTGTACAGAAATAACCTCTTGCCCAAAATCTCTTCCCCCAGTATCTTTTTTTCAGTTCAGGAAATTCCTGCTGCAATTTACGTGAAGTACAACCTTTAACGCGACGCATAAAATTACTGACAGATAATTTGGGTGGAATTTCTACAAACAGATGCACATGATTACTGGATAAAACGCCTTTAACAATTGTTACTTGCAATTGTTTACATATTTGGCGGGTTAATTCACGTATACGGTATCGCATTTCAGGTGTCAGTACATCATGTCTATATTTGGTAATCCAAACAAGGTGATATCTATTATGAAAAACGGTGTGACTAGATTTGCTGTAGGTCATAGTAAGCTCCCAAATGGTTTTACACCTTCGGCAACCATTTGGGAGCTTACTATGACTAAAGTGATTTTGGACTAAAGTCCAGTTCTACCGATTAATAATCGGTGGTTTGAAACCGAGACATATGGAAATCAATCTTGTCAGCTTATACAATTTCAGGTTGATTTCATAGGAATTTCAGCAGAAAAGTCGGTTTTTTAATAAAATTTCAGGCGATATTTCAGGACATTTCAGAGCCGGATACCTGAAAGTAAATGCATCGAACAACACAACACCCAGACTGAATGCTGGGACAAACCAACATCAAAAGGGCTAATCAAATGTCTTCATTTAGCAAAACTACTTCGGTCATCACGACGGCTACAGAGAACCTCACTGCCTGCCAAAGGCGTCCTATCAACGACCCTTATTCCTGGTGCTGCCACAGCTAATGCTGCTGCGTTCTCACCATTTGAACGAAAGGACTACCATCATGAACATTCAAATAATCAAAAAACCAAAGACACCATTCCTTTTGGTTTTGGCAGCTCTTTATATTTTCTCAGACACAACCTTGGCAAACAATATCAATTACAGCACCAAGATGTTTTCTGCAGATTGTCGCCTCTTTAACGGTGTTTTGCAAATCTTCAAAAACAGCGTTACCTGCAAAAAAAACAAAAACCAGTCCATCATCTGTCTGCGTCAAGGCGATGCAGTCAGTGGCTGTAAATTTGAAAATAATTTGGCCGACCAAACAACGGCCAAATCTCAGAAACCCCAACCCAGTGCAGATTTTATGAACAAAGCGCCGCGCTGAACCTTGCCGCGACGGGGTGTTCCCATCGCGGCACATACTAGGACCAATAGGTCCGCACAACCCAACAAAGGAAAACCATATAATGACTACTTTTATTAAATTAATCAGCACATCTGTTGCTCTAATCATACTCACGTCAAGCGCAGCGCAAGCACACCATAATGTGCCCAATTGTCTTGCAAAAGCTTTTAGCGAATATAATTGTGGTGATGATGTATATTTAGCCAATACGCCAGAAGCACAATGTTGGGAAAATTCACAAAATGCAGTTAAGCAGTGCAAAAAATTCCATCGCAAATCCTTCCTTAAAGATTATAAGGTTGAAAACATGAACAGGGTTAACACACAAACAAATAAGGCTAAGCCCTTCAAGGGGATTAAGCCCGTAAAAACATATCAATTAAAGAAAGCTCAGTGATTGCTCTTCGCCTAAGCTAAAAAAGGCAGGACGTCAATCAACTGGTCATTTCAAGGTGTCGTAAAATAGTCACGACACCCTCAACTTGACGGAAATCTTTTTGTTTTTCTAACATCCTCTAGGCAGAGCTTTCTTTGGGGAAAAACAAAAAAGGAGGGGGTTACGTCCTGTTTCCTCATTTTCTGTATAAATTTGAAAGGGAATATAATGTTAAAAAATAGTTCAAAATTATTAATAGCCACTGCTTTAATAACTAGCTTAGCTGCGTGCAAAACAACACAAAATGCATCACAAGAGGATGCAAACTTTACCGGCCTCTATCTGTATTATTCAAACGACCGTGGAGATAACTTTTCAACGGCGACGATAAATGGGATTCAGGCCGCCACGGGCGCAGGCTATAGGTTGGTTCGCAAACAAGGTTGTATTTTGACAAATAAACTTCCTGGTACGGTCCCTCTGAATTTATATTGGCATGGGGGCCGCGGCGATAACTTTACGACAGCGACCGGTGCAGTAGATGCCCAAAACGCAGGCTATCAGTTTATACGGACACTTGGGTATATCTACACCTCACCCAAAAATAACACAGCTCCATTGCGCCTACACTGGAGCGCTGCCCGTGGCGATAATTTCACGTCCTCAACATCACAGGGTGCAGCGGCGGCAAATGCTGCAAATTATCGCTCTGTTCGGAATGAAGGGTTTATCGGAAAACCAACACTTTGTAACTGATTTGACCGCCAACAAATCCCACCAGAAATGACGGGGTTTGCATTTTCCATAACCGTAACCAACACCACTGGTGGCGGCAAGGCATAAAACCCAACTCTAAGGAGAGTATCATTGAAAGTATCCATCGTTTTTACATTTATTTTGTTGGCAAGCGTGGGGCAGGTTACGGCCGGCCCACACACGCCCGAATCCACGGAAAACAACAAATTCCCCAACACATCTCAGGCCGTGTTTCAAATAGCAGCGGAGACTGCTCCCTGTGCCAAAGGAAGCCCGATTGGCCGTTCAGTGCATATGAAATGTTTGATTGTGGACGGTGAGGTTTTCTATGAAGGTATCGATGGTTACGATCATCAAGAGGGCGTTGGCAGGATCGTCAAAATTGCACGCACTCAAGTTTGTGACCCAGATGTCTTTAACAGCTGCCCGCAGGATATAGGTAGCATATACAGCTATCGCCTTCTTGAAATTATTGAGTAGGCCTAACTGGACCGAAGCTTATGCATTGCTTACACGTATTATCAACAGACCCCTAAATTATTTGTACTAAATTCTGGATCAGGCATTCATTTCAAAAACAAGAATAAAAATAAAAATCACAGAAAAATAGCATTCGGACACTTATCAAAGTTCAATAATAAATTTAAACAAGTCGCTCTATTTGAAAAAAATAAGCCAAAAATATATACAGGAAAAGGAATTTTAAAATGAACATTCAAACCAACCTAATGAAGAAACCAAAATCAACTTACTTAAATGGTAGAAATTTGAAATTAACTTCAGCAACATCGATGGCTGTATTGTTAGCCGCTTGTGGTGGCAGTCAAAACCCCAATGCTGGTCTCAACGAAATTCGCGGCGATGATTTAGCCAATACATTAACTGGCACGCCTGAAGCAGACGTTATATTCGGTTTGGGGGGTAACGATACTATCACAGGTCTTGCTTCAAACGATCGAATATTTGGCGGTGATGGTGATGACCTCATAACTGGTGGTGATGGTGACGATGAATTATTTGGTGGAAATGGTAATGATATCTTCTATGGAGGGGCAGGCGTAGACAAGATAGACGGTGGAGACGGTTCAGATTGGTTATATTATAGTCTGGCGCCTTCGGGCATAGCCGCAAATTTAGAACTTGGCGAAGGGCAATTTGGCATAGCCCTCGGCGATACCTATGTTTCAATTGAAAATTTAGTGGGAAGCAATTTTAATGACGGATTAATAGGTAATGACTTAGTAAACGCTTTATATGGCGAAGGCGGAAACGATCTTCTCGTAGGCAGAGGTGGTGATGATTTACTAGTTGGTGGCAGTGGTAACGATAGATTAGAAGGCCAACAAGGGGCGGACACACTATATGGTGGTAGTGAGTTGACCTTTTAATAGGCGGCTCAGGCGCTGATATTTTAATAGGCGGGGACGGGATTGATACGGCTAGCTATGAAGGTTCATCTACCGGTGTTACTATAAATCTGCTCAATAATACTGCCAGTAATGGTGATGCTCAGGGAGACACTCTAACTTCAATTGAAAATTTAACGGGTTCGAGTTATAACGATACTTTAATTGGCGATGACAATGTCAACATACTTCGTGGCGGTGATGGTAATGACAACTTAACTGGTGGTGCTGGTGACGATGAATTATATGGTGGAAATGGCTATGATAGATTTGAGGGGGGTGCCGGAGCAGACAAGATAGACGGCGGAGATGGTATAGATTGGGTAGATTGTTCTCGGGCGCCTTCAGGAGTAGATGCGAATTTACAACAAGGCTTGGGTCATGTTGGTATATCAGATGGCGATACCTATATTTCAATTGAAAATTTAGCGGGAAGCAATTTTAATGACACATTAATCGGCAATAACGTAGCAAACAGATTAGTTGGCCTCAACGGAAACGATCTTCTCGCAGGCAGAGGTGGTGAGGATCACCTATTTGGTGGCACGGGGATGTTTTAATTGGCGGAACAGGGGCCAATATATTAGAAGGTGGCTCTGATTACGATACAGCAATACTTGATGGCACAGCTCAGACGTACATAATCAGTCGATCATCAGGTTTAATTGAAATTTCCTCAACTGGGGGGATGCCGATGGTAGTACCGAGAAACTGACAGGAATTGAGGTTTTCGTAATCAATGGAACCTCCACTGACCTTAAAGATCTCTGGGATGATTTAGGAGCAGCGCAAGGAGAGTTTGTCAATGAAACAACCTATTTGAATTGGTTAGACACCACTTACGGTTATGATGACGGGTTATAAGCAAATGAGATCTCTATAATCAATTAAATTAAGAGGAATATAAGTATGAAGTTTTTAAAGATATTAGCGTCAATCATTATTTTAGCAATACCAGTTCAGGCACTTGCGCTAGGAGGAGACGCCCCCTTGTCTGGCATTGATGTTTTCTTCAAACTCGAAGGGGAAGCATTAAGAAAAATCATTTCATTTACAAATGCTGATATGAAGGTGGTAAACAGATTCAAAGGCATTAAAAAAGCTGGAGTTGTTGGCAAAGTCATAAGAGTAAAATTCAATAACCTGCAATTAGTTACACAAACAACTAATCGCATTTTTATAAATCCATT
>JABSRY010000399.1 GCA_013214985.1 Hyphomicrobiales bacterium | reverse complement strand
CCAACATATCGTACTAACTCGTATCGTCGCAAAAGAAGAAAGAGTTGCCATCGGCACCAATGCCGACCCCGTAATGCTAGAGATTTTCAACAATCTATTCATGTCAATTGCCGAGCAAATGGGCGTCACCTTAGAGAACACCGCCTCATCGGTTAATATTAAGGAGCGTTTAGATTTTTCCTGTGCTGTATTTGCGCCAGATGGCTCATTAATTGCCAACGCACCCCATATGCCAGTGCATTTAGGCTCGATGGATAGATCCGTACAATCGATCATAAAACAAAACCCGATCATGGCACAAGGCGATGTTTATATGCTCAACAACCCTTATAATGGCGGCACACATTTGCCAGACATCACAGTAGTGACGCCTATTTTCAACCAAGATGGCACAGAAAAATTATTCTATGTAGCCTCACGCGGCCATCATGCCGATGTCGGCGGCATTGCACCAGGTAGTATGACGCCAAATGCCACAACATTAGATGAAGAAGGCATATTAATTAACAATTTCAAATTGGTAGATCAAGGCGTGTTCCAAGAACAAGCAACCTATGATTTATTTGCGTCGGGCAAATATCCAGCACGCAATATCAAATATAATATAGCCGACCTTAAAGCCCAAATAGCATCCAACGAAAAAGGCATATTAGAGCTAAACCGCATGGTAACCCATTTTGGATTCGATGTCGTGAAAGCCTATATGCAGCATGTGCAAGATAATGCCGAAGAAAATGTAAGACGGGTTATCGCCAACCTTGCCGATTGTGAATTTACATATGAGATGGATCAAGGCACACATATTTCGGTTAAAATCAGCGTAGACAAACAAAACCGCAGTGCGATAGTAGATTTTACAGGCACATCCGATCAGCAGAATAATAACTTTAATGCACCAGAGCCTGTTGCCCGTGCTGCTGTGCTCTATGTTTTCCGCTGCTTGGTAGATGACGACATCCCAATGAATGCGGGCTGCCTAAAGCCGATTGAAATTATCATCCCCCATGGCTCCATGTTGCGCCCAGAATATCCTGCTGCGGTCGTCGCTGGTAATGTAGAAACTAGCCAAGCAGTAACCGATACATTATTTGGCGCTTTAGGCGTGCTCGCTGCAGCCCAAGGTACAATGAACAACCTAACTTTTGGTAATGACGAATATCAATATTACGAAACAATTTGCGGTGGCTCTGGCGCAGGTAAAACCCACCCAGGCACAAGCGCCATTCACACCCATATGACCAATAGCCGCTTAACCGACCCCGAAATCCTCGAATTTAGGTACCCTGTTATGTTAGAAAGCTACGAAATTATGCGCGGTTCTGGTGGCAAGGGCAAGTTTAATGGCGGCGATGCAACATTACGTAAAATTAAATTCCTCAAAAAAATGGAAGTTTCATTGCTTACAGGGCATCGTAGAATCCCACCCTTTGGGTTAGATGGCGGCGGCAATGGTCAATGTGGCAAAAACAGCATTAAACGCATTTCTGGCAAAATAGAAATATTAAACCACTGCGATCAGACAATTGCTAATATAAATGAAGTATTAACCATTCAAACCCCTTCGGGTGGCGGCTACGGAAAAGTATAATTCTAATGTTTATGACTTAAGAAAGATAATAAATGCTCGATAAAACATCCATTGAAGATGCCTATGCGCTTATAAGACCCTATATCCGCAAAACACCAATCATGGAGGTTTCGGCAGAGGATATTTTAGGCGATCGTAATGATAATAACCAAATATGCCTAAAGTTAGAGCAATTACAATATGCTGGCAGCTTTAAGCCGCGCGGTGCTTTTTACTCGCTTTTATCACAAAGTGAGTTACCAAGCTCGGTCGCCGCGGCTTCGGGTGGCAATCATGGTGCAGCGGTGGCTTATACAGCACAAAAGCTCAGTATTCCATGTAAAATATTTGTACCCAAATCGGCACCAAAACCAAAAATAGACCGTATAAAAGATTTTGGAGCCGATATAATGGTCGATGGCGATAATTTTGCCCAAGCATTGCTAAATTGCGAGCAACATATAGCCCAAACAGGCGCTTTTTCTATCCATGCCTATAATGATATAACCACCATTACGGGCCAAGCAACTGTTGCGCTCGAATGGTTATCTCAAATTCAAGATTTAGACACTGTCATCATAGCCGTTGGCGGCGGCGGCCTAATTGCAGGCATGTCCAGCTATATAAAAATGGTGTCCGATATCAGGGTAGTTAGTGTCGAAACGAGCAATAGTGCAAGCCTATATCATGCAATTATAAACGGTAAGCCCATAAAAGTCACACCATCAGGCATAGCCGCAGATAGCCTAGGTGCAAGCATGGCTGGCGACAAATGTTTTACACTCGCAAATAAAAATGTAGATGAATTTATTTGCGTTGAAGATGAAGATGTACTAAAAGCTCAATTTCAGTTATGGAAAGATTATCGTATTATTGCCGAGCCTGGCGGCGCAGCAGCATTTGCCGCAATTTCGTCAGGTATTTATGAAGCAGCGCCAAACGAAAAAATTGGCATCTTAGTCTGTGGTGGTAACGCAAAGCTCGATAATTTTATTTAAACAAATGAGTGGTGTCGTTAATTATGGAAAATCATACAAAAAGTGTTATTATTACTGGCGCAAATCGTGGCATCGGCCTCGAACTCACTAAAGTTTTTGCAAAAGCTGGTTACCATGTTATGGCAACAGCGCGCAAGCCGTTGCAGGCGGTAGAGCTTATTAATTTAGCCAATAATTATGGTCACGATATCAGCATTTTTAAACTCGATGTTGCTTCCAAATTATCAGTCGATAATTTTTCAAAAACCATTGCCGATACCCCTGTCGAAATTCTAATCAATAATGCTGGTATTTTAGATACCTATGAAAGTTCAATCGATAAAATCGACCTTGTAAGCTTTGCCGAAGTATTAACCACCAATACCATAAGCCCAATTCGCGTTATGCGCGCCGCTATGAAAAGCCTACGTTTAGGTAATGCAAAAAAGGTAGCCAATATTTCTAGCAATATGGGCAGTTTCAATAATCAATCAACAGGCGCCCAGGCTTATAGAACCTCAAAAGCTGCCCTTAATAAAGTCATGCAAATTTTAGGGCAAGAACATAAAGCTGAAGGTTTTACCATAATGAACTTACACCCAGGTTGGGTTAAAACAGATATGGGCGGCACCGAAGCCGATATAGATGCGCAAACCAGTGCTCAAGGCTTATTTAATGTCATCGAAATGACCACAGCCGAACAAGCCGACCAAATTATCAGCTATGATGGC
>JABSRY010000398.1 GCA_013214985.1 Hyphomicrobiales bacterium | reverse complement strand
AGGAAATCTACAAAGACTTCGTTGGTTACTTTAGAAATAAGCGTTGGCGAAATATCAGCATTGTACATTTACTTAAACGAATCAACGAAATCGCGTGTTGTCATCCCTCTAGCGTAGAGACTCAGAATATTATCATCCATCGACGTAAAGCGAGTTTGGTTTTTCTTGACCAGCTTAGGCTCAAAGCTACCATTACGATCTCTTGGTGAGATTTCAAGCTTTTTGCGGCTTCCTTTGCAAAGGCTTCTAGTTCTTGCGTTGTCATAATTACCTATCCTTAATATGATTAAGTTAATGATCGGCAATTACACAAATTTCGGGACAGGGCCGTAAAATTACGCATAATAAAGATCTCCTAAGGTTTCGATTATTGGAACCTTAGGTCTTTCGGATATGATCTGCTTAACTTACCATCGAAAAGGCCTCCGGAGAGGAGGCCATTTAGGGTGCTAATCGCACTTTAAACATTAACCAATGTCGTTATAAATTATAATTAATTGGTTTAGATATATGATTCGTTGGACCTGGGATCATACGATTTCGCGGTATGTATTGTAATCGCTCAATTAAGTCAATAAAGGTACGGTTTACAGCTTCAAACCTGTCCTTATCAATTTTGTCCAAGGTGTCATCAGCCAAATACAAATATTCTGGACCAGATATATATTGAAAAACGGGGAATCCTTGCAAATGAAACCAACGTGTTTGTGCTGGGATCATAAAGTCTTCACCGCTGCGGTACGGTACTACGGTATATGTTAAATCATTTTTTATAATTGCATCGATAACTATTTTTTTTAGTTCTGGAGAGTCGGGCGAAAATAGAGTCGTAGCAGCAGGATGTCCAGCATCAACATATTTTCCATCTTCAACTTTCATCTCACGAGCTATATGTTCGATACCCAAAACAGCATTTGTTTTTTCTAAAATATCAGGATTTTGTTCCGCAAATTTTCTACTGCCATAAGGGTAATCCCATGACCAATGATTACCTTCAAAATCAAAAACTAACGTTTTTACTCGAAGATCTGGTACATATTCGGCATAGAATTTAGCTAACGCTAATACACTTGCAATACCTGAAGCATCTTCAACGGCACTAGAAAAACAGCCATCGTGATGGGTATTAATGATTAATATTTCATCTGTCACACCAGGTAAAATACCAACTACATTTCCACTTTGAGCTCGTTTGTTAATGTTACCAGTTAATACAATTTCAGCATGAATTTTATCTGAATTATCTTTGAATTTTGCTTTCAGTTTTTCACCGTCACCTTTTCCCACCATAACTCCAGGCATTAAATCCCGAACAGATAAGCCAACATCGGGATAAAATTTATTAGTACCTGTGGGATAATCTAATATACCTACAAAACCAACAGCCCCCGCCCTTTGAGCCGCATAAAATGCTTCGGGCATGTTTTTTGATAAGTTAGGTGCAGGTGTAATAATATCCTTATCAAAATAGCGTACATGATCATGAACATACTCGGCAGCTTTAGCGTAACTTGTTCGCGAAGAATCTCCAGGGATAACATCAAGTATTACAACTTTACCTTCAATGGAACCATCTAAAGGGATATGGCGACCCACATAGATAGCCTCAGCTTTAAGCCCTTCGCTGTCTGTAAATTTAGAATTGCGCCAAAAAAAACAAGGCACATCTTCTGAATCTATAGTCAATTTCCAATTTTCATAAGTCGTTGATTCAAACTCAAAAGGTTGATCTTTAACCTGTGGAATACCAAAACTGATCAATTTATTCTTAATATATTCTCTTACTTTAGCATCGCCGGGTGAACCTGAACGCCTAAATTGTCCATCTTTATATTCATCGGTGATCTTAACTATATCACTGGCCCAACCGAACATTTCTTCTTTATTTGGATATGGCGGTAAAGAACGCCCGATACCAGGGCGAAGATCTGGTGGTAATAACGATAATTCAACAGTATCTATTATTTTTTTTATATCCATTATATTTTTCATATCCATTAGTACATCCTTTTATTTGCAGACAGAATTAACTTAATTTCATGAGTGTAATTTGAATAACCTTAACCACTATTTATTTAATATTATTATATTATTATTTTAAAAAATGTGACGGGTACCCAATTATGGGTACTTTTTGGTTATTGCAAATAATCAGATAAATATGCTTCATATTTAATGTCGAGGGGATAGGCGCAAAACCCCAAATAGAAAACAATATTCCTTTTAGTTAAACGGGATAATATTGATAAATGGCGCTAGATGATCCACCTATAATGGGGGGTTATTATAGCTGTATTTTTAACACAACAATTAGGAATGTAATGTTTAAGAAAATGATATTATGTCTCCCCGCCAGTTCTTCGCCATCAAAAATAATTTAATACTCAATTATTTAACATCAGTGATTTTTTAGGTATTATACGGAATTTTGTGAAATACACTGTTATGCGTAGGAACTGATCACTCCCTATCGCGTTATTTATTTTATGAATCCGAAGTATTTTAACTTAACTCTATTGAACGAATATTTGGAAGTGTTGTACAAGATATGATTGAGATTGAATACGTATAGGTGAAATAAAAACGTCGATGTTTGTGATAGATATACACCCCCAATCAACCCGCTTGAGCTAATCCCGTACCAGTTGTAAAATCGGCCCTCTAATTTCCCAAATGGTAAGCCAACGGATGACCACAGTGGCCCTTGGATAGCGGCTAGATATTTAAACAGCGATTCTAGGCCGGGACTGTGCAAATGGCACTATGTGCGCTGAAGATGCAGCTGTAAGTAATTTGAGGTATAAACTGGGGGATACTATCGGATTACATCGAGGTAATGTAGAAATTTCACATGCATATGTGAGAAAGTATACGAAAAAAGGCCGCTTAGTGAACAAAATTAGTCCTTGTATACACTGTCGGAAAAATTATGGTCGCGCGCTAAATGACGGAACGATGGGAACGAGTCATTTACATAAAGATGGTCGTGAGTATTTACCTACAGGGGAACTTGATAACCTCGCTGCTGGTTAACGAGCATGCCCCTGTATAAAATACCACATATTGGCTTTCTGCATTTAAATTAAATCAGCTTGTCCCTTGTCTGCTTTGGTAAACAAACTCTCCGCTTTTTTAATCACTCTTGGGTCTGATTTTATTTTACCTGTCACGATCAGTTTTAAGTAACGATTGGCTAAATCTCGACGTAGTTTGATTAACGGTTTAAAGTTTACTGGCAAATATTGATTATATTTAATCTGTTGCATATAAATACGATCCAGTGATTTT
>JABSRY010000397.1 GCA_013214985.1 Hyphomicrobiales bacterium | reverse complement strand
TATCATAATCAATAGAGAATCTATTTAAATCAAAACGTCAACACAATATTCGGAGTTTCAAAGACTCAGAGTATAACCATAAATAAACTCTGCACAATCGCCATTATCGGGTGTGTATCTGTAAGCATTAAACCCAAACCAAGGCCACACGTCAAAAGAAAACCACCAAAGAAAATTTGTAAATCATTATCCTTCAATAAGTTAACTATAGAAGCCGCAATAATGGTGTAAAACCAAATGTAAACAGCGTTGTAAATATCTGCATCTAGGCCATATGCCACAATGATAATATGAAAATGAATAGCAATGAATATCCATCGATGTTTAGGACGTTGGTCATAAAAATTATTGGTTGATTTTGTAAAATTAGCGATACAACCCGCAGCGATATCTAATATAAACACCATCGCCAATATTATTTTCCAGGTTGGTAGTTGCCCAAAATATTGCCCAAAAACCAAATAGAGTATGACAGGCACAGATAGGCCAAAAATTATAACCATCATTAATTCAATTAGGGTCTGTTGCTCACTAAACACGTCATGTAACTGGGGGTGAATATTAATTTTTTTAGGCATAATTTGCCTTTCATAAAGGTTGCCAATATTTTTGTGGTCAACTATAAATTTATTTGCTATCTATTAGTTATAGAATATTAAAATTAGAGTCAACTTTAAAAATGAATGAACTACAAAAATGTCAAATATAATGGACAAAAAGCGAGCAAAAACACGTAAGGCAGTCATTAAAGCGGCTACATATTTGTTTAATAAATACGGTTACGAAGAAACCTCGATGGAGAATATCGCATCACGCGCCGAAATTGCAGCGGGAACTTTATATAATTATTATAGTTCAAAATCGATATTATTAATCGCAATATTTGGCGATATGACTCAAAAAATAATCAACAAACTCCCCGCACGTAATGACGGACCAGTAACCGAAAAAAAAGCACTGGCCGATTTAACAGAAATTCTGCAACTTGTTACCCTCAAGACGGCATTATTTTCCAAAAGTATAATGCGCCAAGTGTTAGCACAATTATTCATATTAAATATTGAAGACACAGCAAAGCTAGTGGCAATGGACATGCAAATAGTGGCAATATTGTTGCCAATTCTAACCGACATGCGAAAGGCAAATTTATTGACAAAAGATACAGATCTAGAAACCGCTGCAATATTGTTATTTGGCAGCGCCATGGTTCAATATCAGGCCTTCATTTCAATTGAAGAAATGAGCGCGATTATGTTAAATGAGGCAATCGCCGCGCAGGCACAAATTATTCTATTCGGCATAATTAAAAGATAATATTTTATACCCTCAAAAATCAGAACCAAATAACGATATTTCTATAGAGCCTTTTAATTCTCTTTTTAGAATGGTATAACCCGCAACGTAATCCAAATTCTCCGTTTCATAAACGATATAAGCTGCTAGAAAATAAAATGATAATAGATTCCAAAATAGAGCGCAACGCCCAAACAGTCACGGCAAATCAATCCAGACGTTTCAGCGTTGCGCCTATGATTGATCGGATGGGTGAGAATTCCATTTATTTGATTTATAAGAGTAATTAGACTTCAAGAAATTTCATGGTTCCTATATGGCTCATGTATTTTTCTGATATGTCAAAAAATCTCACAGAAAGACACAAAATATTATTCATTAGTTTTGTTGCTGTGTCGGATGCAAAAGCGAACCACTTAAGTTAACCCCTGCAGAACATAATTTAATTTTAATGTTCTAGCCTATCAAGTTACCCGATATGACCTTTCTAGTTGCGAGAAAACCACATTCGACGTAACAAACCGTCCTTCAGGATGATCGTGTGATGCAGGGCTGCGCCAACATGTGCCGCGAGGAGGCCCACATACATGTGTCCAAAGAAAAAGGAACAAAAGTATTGTTGAGTCAATTTTAATTTATGATAAAAATAGCGGCGGCTCAGGTTATGCAAGCCAAATGGGTCGAATGCTTGGAACATTATTTAATGAGATTCCAAAACTTCTTGAATGTAATGCAAAATGTGAAAAATCGTGTCACCAATGCTTACTTTCCCATGACACTCGATTTAATATTGACAATTTAGACAGAAAAAAAACGCTCCAATATTTGCAAGATATAAACTTATTGAATCGGCTGCAAATTCCGAAAGAATATTGCTTTTTTGACAATGATTCCCATTGGGAAAATTTAGAGATTCTTGAAACAATTCAAAAATCAATAAAAGATATTAGTGCAGATCGGGTAAATATATATTTTGGTGGTTCAGCAAATAATGCGGATATTTCTGAGTTCCGATATTATGATATGCTGTATAGGTGGGCGTCGGAAGGTAAAAAAGTACGTATCATTATACGAGAAGCTTTGTATAATCAACTTGAAGTTAATCAAAGAATTTGTTTATTACCTTTTATTGGTGTCCCTAATTTGGAGATAATTAGACAAAAACTTAGCAATCAAAACACTTCATTTAATGATGAAGTGATATTTTGCTCCGTATCAAATGCATCCAAACGGATTAGTTGGGTTTGTTCAGATGGAGAATCTCAAACTATGAACTATAATTGGGGCACTTCACCTGAAGAGCCAATAATTAGAAGTGGTGCCTTAGATTTTAATTCCATAGATATTGAGAGCGTAATCACGCATTCCGATATTATCCAAACCAAGAACAATCATTACTTAGTTGAAATTAAAAATGATTTTGATGGACCAATAAAATTATTTGGCGAAAAGTTTTGGTTAAAAATAAAATAAATTATACCGGATGTATTGTCACACAAAATATCTAAGGTATCCTACAGTGACCGTTACTTATACAGCCCCTTACCTGTGGCACTTTTGTACCAAATTCTGCGGTATCTTTGTGTGTCTAACGACCTTAAAAAAATAGACATTCTTTCAATGGAAACCAATAATAGACAGAACCAACATAATTATTCTCATTTAATGTCTCATAATTGGGCTAATTCTGAAGATTCGAAAATAGTAATACGGAAATTAGTAAAGAGCCTGAGCGTACCATCAAGCGTAGAGTTTATAAAAAGAAGGGATTTACCGCATTCTCGCCAATTAGTAATTGAATTTGAAAATGGTAGGAAAATTACCATTTTCCTTGATCAAGGAATGGGGTTCTGGAAATTAAATAATTATAATATTGAATTTGATTTTTGTGATGACTTAAATATTCAAGCTTCGTAAGCGTCTGGTCTTGCTTTTAATTACCCACAAATATTATTTGCCAATCATAGTTCCCCAAACGATGTCATTAAGACGTGTCCATCCCCTCC
>JABSRY010000396.1 GCA_013214985.1 Hyphomicrobiales bacterium | reverse complement strand
GCCGATAAACGCGGCGCACCTTTGGCGATTATTCAAGGTGAAGATGAGCGCGAAAATGACGAAATCACCATTAAAGATTTGGTAGTTGGCTCACAAGCATCAAAAAACATTACCGATAATGAAGAATGGCGTACAAGCCAAGTCGCCCAGCTTTGCGTTAAGCGCAATAAATTAGTACAAACCGTAACTGATATTTTAAACAAAGCCCATCATCAATATTAAAATGCAACTTAATATTGACTGATTTAAAGGGTAAAAAAAATGACAAAGAATAGCTTAAATAATAAAATTACAAAGTTAGCCAATGCGCTAGACTATAAACAAGTGTTGCCAAATATTGTGCAACCTGCAACCGCCTATTTCGATATGTTGGGCGATGATTTACGCAGACGCCTGTTTATAGTGCAAGACTCGATGCATAATAACGGCAACCAAGATTTTGTGTTGCGCCCCGAATTTACCATTTGCATCGCCAAAGATTATTTGCAAAATAATACCAACAATCAACCTGCAAAACTCTGCTATTCTGGCCCAGTTTTTAGGTCAGACCCTGTAACACATGTGTGTAATGAGTTTGTTCAAACTGGTATCGAAATTTTTGCTGCAAAAGATAGCTTTAAAGCCGACATAGAAACTATTGAATATGCGCTTAAAGCTTTGGACATTCTAAATATTAAACAAGTTGAACTTAAAATGGGCGATTATGACCTGTTCTTCAGCCTAATTCAAAATCTTAATATTTCCGATATTTGGCGTAAGAAATTAAGACGCTTATTTTTATCGCACAATAATTTAGAAAGCCTGTTAAAAAAATTAAACCGCCCACAAACCGTGCCTGTAAACCACGAGCGTGCGGCATTTTTAAACGCAATTGAAGGCTTAGAAGTTAGTTCAGCGCAAATGCTGGTTGAAAATGTTTTAAGCTTTAGCGGTATCGATTTAATTGGTGGCCGCAGCGCTGGCGAAATTGCCGAACGGTTTTTAGAACAAGCTGCTCTTAGCGCAACACCCACTCTACCCGATGATATTTTGGTTATATTAAAAGAATATTTTAGTATTTCTGGTCAAGCCATTAACAGCATCGAAAAGCTCAATGCATTTAACAAAAAGCACAGCCTAAAGTTAGAGGATAAAATAATAGAATTGCAAAACCGTTTCAATGCTATTGAAGCGTTGAATATTGGCAATTTTACCAAAGATAATATTCAATTTAATACATTGCTGGGGCGTGGGTTTGAATATTATACAGGTATGGTATTTGAAATTGTAGATGCTAAAAAACGCGTAAGCTCGCCCTTAATTGCAGGCGGTCGTTACGACGCATTGGCCAAACAATTAGGCGCTACACAAAATGTAAATGCCGTTGGCGCGTCCCTGTGGGATGCTCGAATAGCCGAAATATTGCAACTTGATGCGGAGGATAAATAATGTCTAAAACTGAAAAATTAATTATCGCCATCCCAAGCAAAGGCCGCTTACAGGAAAATACACAAGGGTTTTTCGAAAAACTCGGTCTAAAAATCAAACGCAGCCAGGGTGCACGCGGTTATAGCGGCGAGCTTATTGGCATAGACAATGTCGAAATTGCATTTTTAAGCGCCTCTGAAATTGCCAAAGCGCTTGATGAAGGCTTGGTACATTTGGGCATCACGGGTGAAGATTTATTGCGCGAGAATATTCGCAATACAAATCAAAAGGTCGAAATATTGAACCCACTCGGTTTTGGTCGCGCCAATGTTATTGTTGCGGTGCCGCAAAGTTGGATTGATGTCAACAACATGCTAGATTTGGATGAAGTTGCCAATCGTTTTCGCGATGATCATGGGCGGCGTTTGCGCATCGCAACCAAATATAACAGCTTAACAACTGAATTTTTTGCAAGCCACGGTATCGAAAATTACCGCTTGGTGGCCAGTGCAGGCGCAACTGAAGGCGCACCCGCATCAGGCAGTGCCGAGCTGATTGTAGACATAACCTCAACAGGTTCTACATTGGCTGCTAACAACCTTAAAATACTATCTGACGGCGTTATTTTGCGCAGTGAAGCCAATTTAACCCTGGCCTTTACAGCCAATTGGGGCACAAACCAACTAAATGCCTTAGAAAAATTGTTAAACCTTACGGCTGCGGAACAATCAGCCCGCCAAATACAAGAAATTAACTGCAGTGCCAATAATCTCTCTACCGATCAAATAAATATGTTGGTCGATACGTTTAATTGCCAATTGCCATTCGGCAACAAGCCGACAGATAAATTAACAATTCTTGCCGATAAAACACAAATATTTGAAATCGTTGACTATTTAAAGGCTGCAGGATCTAAGTTTATAACTGTATCCGATTTGAAATATATTTTTAATCACGACAATAAAAAATTCGGTCAAATTGTTAAAAAGCTAAAAAATTAGTTTTATTTTAAATTTCTTATTATATCGTTCTTCTGAAACTACAATTCTTTAGGGTTATATGAGACATTTATTTTTTTTGATCGGCGTGCCATCTATCTTATTGGGCATTTTAGATTTAAGCTTCGCCTTTCGCGATGCGCTTGGCGGAGGCTATATTCAATTCGCATCAGTAAGGCAATCCTGGGGCCGCTTTATGCCATCCACTTCTTCGATGCCAGATTTTGTGCAGAATGCAGTTTCTTGGTCTCAATACCAAACCAGTTTTGTTTTTTTTATTGGCATTGGTTTATTATTTTTATTATTGGGTTTGTTTTTTTCTCGCAATAAAAATTAAACATTCAAATGAAAGGGTACTGAAAAACAACCCTTTCATTCAATTTGTAGATATAATTAGCCGCGCAAGCTTCCGCCTGTGGTTTTTTCTACCTTGGCAATCACCTTATTCATAATTGCAGTAATTTCTTCATCAGTTAGGGTTTTATCATTTTGCAAAATTGTAAATTCTATTGCCAAAGATTTTTTACCCTCTCCTACATTATCGCCTTGATAAAGGTCAAATAATTTCACACCAGAAATTTGTTTCTTATCCGCGCCAATCACTGCATTTAACAATTTATTTGCTTCAAGTTTTTCATCCACAATAAACGCAAGATCACGCTTAACGGTTAACAGGCTCGATAAATTTAACGCGCCTTTTGCAATATTCTTTTTCTTAGGCAATGGAATTGCATTTAAGGTAATTTCAAACGCTACAATGGTTTCGTTAATACCAAAGGCTTTTAAAATACGTGGGTGAATTTCACCAAAATGTGCAATTATATTTTTGGGCCCAAGGCGCAATGTACCACTTCTACCAGGGTGATAATGGCTAGGCGCCTCTGCAACACATTGAAATTTATTGTCCTTTTCGCCAATGC
>JABSRY010000395.1 GCA_013214985.1 Hyphomicrobiales bacterium | reverse complement strand
AATCTGCCAACATGGTCGTGCACACTGCCCCAGGGCATTGGAGCGGTACATTAGTTAACGCATTACTGCACCATTGCGGCACTAGCTTATCTGGCATTAATGGCGTTAAGCGCCCTGGCATTGTCCACCGTTTAGACCGCGAAACATCTGGTTTAATGGTGATTGCAAAAAATGATGCAGCCCATAAAGGCCTTGCAGAACAATTTGCCGACCATGGCCGCACCAATAACCTTGAGCGGGCCTATCAGGCTATTATATGGAGCAATCCACCTAAATCATCTAGCATTGTCGATACTCAGATTGGCCGATCGCCCAATAACCGTATTAAAATGGCGGTTTTAAAAAACAAGCAAACTGGCAGACGCGCAATTACCCATTATAGAATTGTTAAAGAGCTCGGAGCACAAGATAAATATGGTAGCCCTATTGCCAGCTTAATTGAATGCCGCCTAGAAACTGGCAGGACCCACCAAATTAGGGTGCATATGGCACATATCGGTTGCCCATTATTAGGTGACCCGCTTTATGGAACAGCTTTTCAAACCCGTGCTAAAAAACTAAGCCAAGAAGCCAACGACGCGCTTAACACCCTACATAGGCAAGCTTTACACGCCAAAATGTTAGGGTTTGATCACCCAATAACTGGTGAACATATGAAGTTTGAAAACGATTTACCGCTGGATATGCAAAATCTATTGACGGCAATAAGCGGTTAGGCTACTTGATTTTTGGTTCAATTTAGTGTATAAGGCAAAGCATAATTTTGAATTACAAATTTTACAATACATTTTTAATATACTGATGCGGAGGAATGATGATTTATTTAGTAAAAAACCAAAGTAAAGATTTTTTTGCACTTAAAAAATGTAAGAATTTGCGTAGTGCAAATTTTTACATCGAATCCTTTGATTATAAAATAATTTCCTTCGCTAAATATGTTAAATTTTGGATTAAACAAAATATATTCTAAAAATTTCAAATAAATGTTGCTTACCTCTTTAAATAGCCAATTATAACTTCTATATATGGTTAGGATTTGAGTTGATGCTTTATAGGTCAACCAAAAATAAGGGCAACGGAACTATTATGGCAAAAAGCAACTTACCAATCATTTCGAGTGAAGCTGGTTTATCGCGTTATTTAAACGAAATTCGTAAATTTCCGCTTTTAAAGCCCGATGAAGAATATATGCTGGGTAAGCGGTTTAAAGAACATCAAGACCCCAATGCCGCAAAAAAACTAATCACCAGCCATTTACGCCTAGTTGCAAAAATTGCGATGGGTTATCGCGGTTATGGCTTGCCAATATCTGAAGTCATATCTGAAGGTAATGTTGGGTTAATGCAAGCGGTTAAAAAATTTGAACCCGACAAAGGTTTTAGACTTGCAACCTACGCTATGTGGTGGATAAAAGCCTCTATTCAAGAATATGTATTACGCACATGGTCATTGGTTAAGATGGGCACAACCTCTAGCCAAAAAAAGTTATTTTTTAATTTGCGCCGTATTAAAGGCCAAATTAAAGCCCTTGAAGATGGCGATATGCGCCCTGACCAAGTAAAGCTAATTGCCGAAAAGCTAAACGTGCCTGAAGTTGACGTTATTTCAATGAACCGCCGACTTTCTGGCGATGCATCATTAAACACCCCTATTTCGGCAGAAAAAGGTGGCGGTGAATGGCAGGATTGGTTGACTGACGATAACGCAATCGACCAAGAAACCGTATTGGCTGAAAGCCAGGAGTTAGACCAGCGCCATAAAATGCTTGTATTAGCGATGGACAAATTAAACGATAGAGAAAAAGCTATTTTTGAAGCAAGACGCTTGGAAGACAAACCTATTACACTTGAAGTGTTGAGCCAAAAATATGAAGTGAGCCGCGAGCGTATTAGACAAATTGAAGTACGCGCTTTTGAAAAAGTGCAACAAGCTATGCACAAATTAGCCGACGAAAAGAATATGTAATAAGCATGGCGTCACTAAAATGAAAATAATTTTAATGCGCCACGGCAAACCAGAAATGGACTTGAATGCCATTCGTAAAATTAGAATGTCGCCGCATGAAATGGGTCAGATCATTCGTGACTATGAAAATTCTGAATTAAATTGCCAACAACAAATTCCTACCGATTCAAATGACATTGCTAACCAATGTGATGTTTTTTTTGCCAGTGAATTAGTGCGCGCCCAATCATCCATTATGATGTTAGATAAGCCTAGTGATGTTATTTATAACAGTTGCTTCAATGAATCTAATTTGCCTTACCAAAATTGGCGATCGCCTAAATTTACTTTTTTTACTTGGGCAATATTATTTCGTATTGCTTGGATGTTGGGTTTTAATAAAAATGGCGAATCTATAAAGTCTGGACAGGAGCGCGCCCAAATAGCCGCAACAAAGTTAATCAACCATACAAGTTCTGACCAAAACACCCTATTGCTCGGCCATGGTATCATGAACCGACTTGTCGCCAAACAATTAAAACAAAATGCTTGGCGACAGACCTATAATAGCGGCAATGGTTATTGGTCATATGTGGTTTTTGAAAAATAGGTTTTGTGGCCTCTATTCCAAATCACCCTCATCTGGTGATGGTACAAAAAATTGATAGCAGATTGACATGAAGGACAATAGAAACGCGCCTGCTACTAATTGTAATACCATTGCTAGTGGCAATTTAATAATAAGAGGCAAGCCAATATTTTGAAGCAACATTACAATTATGCCAATTACTAATGCAGGTAAAATACATAATATTGTGCCGCCTAATAAACGCCAGCTATTGCCTTCGGTCGCTTTAAACGACACTTTTAAACTCATACGGCGGTCTTGCACCGCAATGCCAGGAAACACCAAAAAAAGCCGTACAAATAATAACAACACTATTATCAGTATTGCACCAATAGCAGCAAAGCTAATACTAGCACCTAACTGAGGCGCAATGCCGCCGAACACCGTGCTAACAATAAAACTAGCAGTGAAGGACGCGATGAATAGAAACGCGTATAAAATAATGGTTATTAAAATTGAATAACCAAAATATTTAAGTTCTAACAAACCAAATTTAAGCAATGGCGGTTGTTCGTCCAACAAGCAGGCCCGATGCCAAGCGATTGCTATCGAATAATAAGCGATAAAACTAACTAAAAACATACCTATATAAAGCCAATTGGTTAGACTACCAAAACTACCAAGTTTGCTAAAAAAACCATCAAACAATTGCATGTTATTGGTTGCAACATTAATATTATTTGCCAAGTAATTTTCAAATACATTGACGTAAGCTTCGCCATCCATCTGAATGAAAATACCGACCAAAATTGTG
>JABSRY010000394.1 GCA_013214985.1 Hyphomicrobiales bacterium | reverse complement strand
ATTTTTCTATATTAATTGGCGATATTTTGCGCCTATGGTTGGTTTCAAATAAACACCGAAGTAATAATATGTTACTTTTTGAAACCCTCTGCATGCCTCCGATTCATTTAAATCAGTTTCGAATTTACAGACATAACGGAAGGCCAATTGGTTATGTTGTTTGGGCATTTCTGACTGAGGAACTAGGCAAACAATATATTGTTGGTGATTTTGATTTCAAAAGTGAATATTGGAATTCTGGCGATCAACTCTGGTTTATAGATGTTATCGCTCCTTATGGCCACATTGATCAAATTCGACATGATCTACAACATAATATTTTCCCTGACAAGATTGCATATGCTCCATGGGTAAGTCAAGATGGTAAATCATATAGAGTTAGAAGGTTCCATGGCGTTAATAGAAGCCCATGTAGAGGCGTTAACAAATAGAACGGTGTTTAAATATAAAACATATCAAATATTTTTATTAGTAATTGAGGAAAATTTATGAATATCTTTGCTGATTGGCTTATAATGCACAACCTCGACGATAGGTTAGTAAATAATATACTTATGGCAATCAGTTCAAAACAATTATCATTCTATCCTGATAGTTTCTTAGACAATTATACGCAAGAAAATCTACCCTTTGATTTAAGATATCAGAACGATTGTTTCAAATCCATAATTATTCCAGCATTTGTAGATGCATTTGGCCATGAAAAAACGACAAAAGATATGTTGTCATTTATAAAATTTGAAAAACCTCAATACAAGACAAATCACATCCCCTACACAGAAGATTGCGGCGCTAAAAGTTCCCCGGTCGTTGTCATGAATTGGAATAAAACTTTTTCGGATCTTATTTGCTTAGCACATGAAACTGCGCATGCATTGCAACTCCAGTTTTCGAAACATATTTTTACACCGCCTTTAGCTAGAGAGACGTGTGCATTTTTGGGTGAACTTATTTTAATAAATTGGACTAGAAAAAATAGTATTAAGTTATTTGAAAAGCTAACTGCGGTTTGGCTTAATGAGAATGATCAATATTTAGCGTCAGATGTTCATGCCCTATTAAAAGCTAATAACAAACTAGACAGTTATTATCATTATCGCCAAAATTATCCTATTGCCCGCATCGCGGCAATTTTCCTTTTTGATAGTTTAAACTCAGATGAGTTACTAAACCTATTTTCTGCAAATCAAAAAATTATGTCCTTATTGCCTCTTCAAGAATTGGCCACAATTGCTGGAAATATAGAAAATCATTCGATGCCTTATCCCTTTCCTGATACGCGCCACCCCACAATAAACAATTATCGTAGACTTGGTGCAATGGTTCTCCTTGATATTAACCATAGTGGCCGAGAGGCAAAAAGGAATATAAAAGATTATTATCATAATTTGCGCTTTCACATAGAAAACAATACTGTTTGTCTTGCGTTAGGACAATCCAGAAAGCCCATAGGTTATGCTACTTGGACAAAAAACTCCAATGAAACTAAAACAGTTATAGATCATAAAGTTGCTCCATTTGGTGACCATCTCAAGGTTCAACAACATATAGTAGAGCAATTAAATTCAAATGGACAGGTGACTTCTTTACATCCCAATAGTTTAAGAAAGGACCAAATTGCATGGTAGATATTAATCATTATACTGCTGTCGGCTATGCGCTCGAATTGCTTGCTCTGTCGAAGTACCATAACAAATTCAGTATGATGGATTATATGCACGAACAGATCCTTCCTCCTCTATCAGCAAACCAAGTAAAATTCTACTTAGCGGATGATGCTACACCCATTGCAATGGTCACATGGGCATGGATAAGCGAGGACATACGTGACGAAATTCACGAAACTGGGCGTTCCATAATTGGTGAAGAATGGTATTGTGGCAATCATTTATTTTGTAACGATTGGATCACCCCATACAATAATATTAGGGAAGTTACTTTAGATATGTCAAAAAATGTTTTCCCCGATCAGATTGCATCTAGCATTAGACGTAATCCGGACGGTTCGGTTAGACGCGTTAACCGTTGGGCAGGCAAAAACGTACGCATATCAAAAGGAAAACCTTAATGAGTATAGAACCAAAAAATCTTCCCGACCAAGAGATTATTAGCTTGTTTCTAAATCGGTTAAAGACATTCTATGAAAACCCTGAGAATCTTCACGCAAGTATCAAAATAAGTGTTTCAGATTATCTTGAACACGTTTATTTTCTACATTTTTATGACAAACTAATCATTGAAAAGGGTAGCACAACAAAAACTCTCCATGCTCAAATTACCCTTCCCCTATTCATCATTTATCAAATTATAGATATTAACTACCAGTTTGACTGGAACGATTTAGCAAGCACCAATGGCATTATGTATTCGGGCGATATAAATTGTCTAAAATTCTTTCAAAATCTATGTCTGCGCCCGCAACCCCAAACCGTTGCCCGTTTTCACCGGGCAGAACGATTACATGCACGTAACAAATTTCAAGACATTAAAAAAATTGAATATATAGATAAACCAACCCAACAGCAAATTCTTGAAGCAATTAAAACCGGGAAACCTGTTGTCTTAAAAGGTTTTGAAAAACCTATAAAACGTAAAAAATGGTCAATTAGAAGACTAAAAAATTTTTACGGCAATATACTAGTCGCCCACCCCCAAAAATCAAAAGAGGAAACCCTCTCGATATTTATCGAAAACCTAGAGAACACCAAGACACTTGGACATACCAAATTACCAATCGAAATATGGGCGGATTTAGGGCCGATTTGTTTTGATAGAGATGAATTTATCAAACCGCAGCTCTCAATCGGGGTAGCAAATGCCGACACCACACACTCTAGCTTATCACGTATCTCACTTGCAAAATTTTACATGCAAATGATCGGATCCAAAAAAATAGAACTTTATTCGGCAAATCAAAGTCATTTGTTATATCCGTTACAATCTTACAATGAACAACAGGATTGTTGGTTTAAACCTGAGAACCCAGATTATGAAATATACCCAGAATCAAGAAATGCCACAAAAATATCCGTTATCTTAAACCAAGGCGAAACCTTACTCCTGCCAGCAGGATGGTTTTCAAAAAGTTATAGTGTAGACGATCTGAATATAACGGTAAGCTACTGTTGGCGGTACGGTTGAAGTAAGCATTCAGTATAATTAAAGAAATGTGACTGGCGTTTTTATAGGCAGCGATATTCGGTTACAAGCAAATAAATAAAACAGTGGGTTAGCATGAAAATCAACATGTTGGCAAGGGCAACTGAGGTAGTCCCCAATAATGAGACAGTGACTTAAGCTACAAATTTTGCTTGACTGGTCTATAACCAGACGAGGAAAT
>JABSRY010000393.1 GCA_013214985.1 Hyphomicrobiales bacterium | reverse complement strand
CTCTCATCTTCAGTTAATCTTACCCACGCTTGCTCCGCAGCAACTTTCTTGTTACTAATCCCATAGCTTTCATAAAAACCCTCAAATGAGACACTTTTGATCTTAATAGTATTATTTTTACTAATATTAGTATCTGTAGTATTTAAATTCGAGCCATTTTCGCATCCATTTACGAGTTTCTTCGTATCTATTTGCTGGTTTTGGTCGTTAACTTGATTATGACCGATATCTATTTGCAGGTTTCGGTCGTTATTTTTACTGTTGCTTAAGTAGGATTTACTCTTATCAGTTAGACTTACATAATCTTTTCTGCCTATTTTTATGTAGTTAATAAGACCCTTGCCATTTAATATTTTGTAATGTCGATAAACCGTGCTTGGCTTAATATTCAATAGCGGGAGTTCTTTAGCTACTTTTCCACGCGCCACCCAGTACTGAGGGGCGTTATTTATTGTATTTTCAGTGGCCCATTTTGACGCATTTGCTATAAAAATCACAAAGAGTCTAGACAAATAAGTCTTAAAGATATGGATAAATCAGCGTTACTATTAGCTCAATTAGGAACTGTCGTCCTAGATATGGATATCCCAGATAATCAGTTACGCGAAGCGCTTTTTTGATCAGATTTCACGTCATCAAATATCGAATGCAGTGACAAAAGTTACTGATTTGACTCGGCCTCATGACAAAATTAATTTTATGGAGCTGAATGAAAAATACAGAACTATACGACTGTTTTTACCTCTACTGTTAGAGGAGATCCAATTTAATGGGAATGTCAGTTCACAACCGACTCTTAATGCTATGAGCTGGTTGGCTAGAAACATGCCAAAGAGAAATATTAAAAAATCTGAACTTCCGAGCCTCGTTGATAAACGGTGGCAACGGCTCGTATTTGGTAAAGATGGTGATGAATTTGATCTTCATGCTTATACATTCTATACAGTCGAAAAGCTTCTTTTAGCCCTGAAAAGAAGGGATGTTTTCATCCATCCCAGCTGGCGGTACTCCGATCCACAAAAAGATCTGTTGATAGATGACGAGTGGACTCAGTGTAAGCCAATGATATGTCGTGCTCTAGGCCTTTCTCCTCAACCAGAACCCACCCTGAATTCTCTGACCGCAGAACTGGATCAGACCTACAGAGCTGTTGCAGCAAGTTTTAAAAACAACCCTGATGTAACTATAGAAAATGATCGTCTTAAATTGACGCCTTTGGATAAATTAGACGAACCTCTCCCACTTATTCGGTTGCGAAAGCTAATATCAAAACGGTTATCCTGAATTGAGTTACCAGATTTAATATTAGAAGTTGCTGAACGGACCGGTTTTACCACAGCACTGACTCATATTTCAGAGGAGCCATCTCGTGCAGAATATATTGATATCAGCCGGAAATCCGAGCCCTAACAAGAGACCGATTATCGTGGGTTACACAAAATTATATAAGAGATGAAACAATTACCAAAGCTAACGAAATGTTAGTAAAAGCCCACAATGAACTGTCCATTACTTCTCTATGGGGAGATGGAACCATGGCAGCCGCAGATGGTATACGGTTTGTTGTACCCATCAAAACACTTCATTCTGGACCAAACCCCAAATATTTTGGTCGAGGAAAAGGAATCACTTGGTATAATTTATTATCTGATAAATTGTGTGGATTGAACGATTTTCCAGTCCCAGGAACACTGAAAGATAGTATGAGCATACTAGCAATTGTTTTAGAGCAACAAACGGAAATACAGCCGACAGAGATAATGACTGATACTGGAGCGTACAGTAATGTTGTTTTTGGTCTCTTTCGATTATTAGGATATCGTGTTAGTCCAAGATTGGCTGATATCGGAAGTCAACGCTTATGGCGAATGGACATGAACGCCGACTATAGAGAATTAAACGTAATATCATCAAACAAAATCAGGCTCAATAGAGCAGAGCTTCATTGGGAAGATATATTACGGCTGATTGGATCATTAAGATTAGGAAAACCGTCTGCAATTGATGCAATGAAAACCTTACGGACCGGAAGTAAACCAACATCACTATCCCGGGCAATTGCTGAAATTGGCCGAATAGACAAAACGATTCATTTACTGACATACATTGATGAAGAAGAAAAACGCCGGATGATTCTTAAGCAGCTAAATAGAGTCGAAAGTAGACATAGTTTGGCTAGAGCGGTATTTCATGGCCAACGTGGAGAACTTCGTCAACAATATCGCGAAGGTCAGGAAGATCAGCTTGGTGCTTTAGGGCTAATGCCGAATATAACAGTATATTGGAATACTCTTTACATTGAAGAAGCCGTTAGACAATTGAGAGTGGAAGGGTTTGAAGTGGATGATTTTGATCTTTCAAGAATATTTCCTTTTATTTTCAGACATATAAACATGAATGGTAAACATACATTCTCTATGCCAGAGGAGGTAAAAGAAGGAAAATTAAGGCCGTTGAGAGAGGTGAAATTGGAAAAATATTCCCCCTTATCATAGTTTTTCGTTCCGTTGCACCTTACACCCCTAGACCCCTAGTATGATACTTTATTACTTAAAATAGCAGTTGCAAAATAAACTCAAGGTCGATTTTACAGTCCAGTATGATACTTTATTAATTTTAAGCTAAATTTCACAACCAGTTTTCGGGCGCTGTAGGCAATTTCAGTATGCAACTTCATTACTCGCCTACAAATGTCCTGAATTAAGGTGTTTTCATCACTATCACTTTTTAGAAACTGCCTTATCATTCTAAAACGAAATAACTTTTTAAAACAGTAAATTAAACGATTTTCGCTTATCCTCTCCTATGCCAAATTCCTAAATTTTATTATAACTAATAGTGATCTATTATATAAACAATATATACGTTATTGTTTATAACAATTAGATAACCAATTAAAAGGATTACTTCATATGCCTACTATCGTTTTTGCTTCCAGTAAGGGAGGTGCAGGAAAAACCACGGCTTGCCGCTTGTTATCGGGTGAGTTTGCTCGACAGGGAACCTCTGACAATATTCATATTACCTTAATTGATGCAGACCCTAATCAACACGCAGCAAAATGGGCGCTAATGGATGGTTGTCCAAAAAACATAAGCCTAATTCAAAACTCAAATGAAAAGATGATATTAGATGACATAGAGGAAGCACAAAAAAATAGTGCTTTTGTTTTAGTTGATTTAGAAGGGACTGCGAGCATGACCGTAGCACATGCGATTAGTAGAGCCGACTTAGTAATAATGCTTTGTCAGCCGTCAGAGGATGATGAAGACGAGCTAGTCAAAACCATAGGATTAATACGAAGACAAGAAAGAACCTTACGACGACCTATTCACCATGCTGCAT
>JABSRY010000392.1 GCA_013214985.1 Hyphomicrobiales bacterium | reverse complement strand
GGAATATTCACAGCTACACGAAGACAAGCAGCTCTCAATGTTCTGATACCCCGCTGCTTGCGGCGGGGTTCTTCATTCGCCTATATAACCCATGGGGAAACCGTGTTTACCGATTTTATTGCCAATCTAAATGGCTGGGTTGTTTTTTCGGTATTGTTTCAGGCCTATCCCACAACATTAGTGGGGCGGTGGTTGTTTAACCGCCTTATTGTAAAATATCCTGTGTCTGTTACCTTACCAATTAGCTTTTTGGTGCCAATATTCGCCTTTATTGGGTCATATGCTATTTACGATGAGCAAATTGGCATAACAAAAATTATGTCTTGCATATTTATTATTGGCGGCCTTGCAATTGCGACTTTTGGTCATAAAATTTGGCACAAACTTGACTTTAGTCGGGCATAATCTGCGCTCTAATATAGTTGCTTGCTAAGTCAGTAATTTGTTTAATTTGTTTTTCGTTTAAGTCGCGGCTCATCACGCCTATAAAAGCGTTATATATAATCTCCGCCAAAAACGCTGCATTGGTTGTTTCGAGCTTCATTTCTACTAATAATTGTTTTACATAGGCAATTCTTTTGCCATCTATTTTTGCAACTATTGCGGCGACTTTGTCATCATTACCGCCCCAAATTCTAATGCCCAATTCGGCATATTTACCGCCATATTTTTCGTCAGGCTGTTGGGTCGATAATTTAATTAAAGTCGCTAGTTTTTCATTGGGGTTTTGGTTCTCTTGTTCAATTAGGGCAATAATGCTGGTTGTTGCAACATGCTCCCAAAATTTGAGCATTTCATTTAATAATTCATCCCTACTTTTAAAATGCCAATAAAAGCTGCCACGGGTTAAGCCAATTTTTTTTGACATTCGGTCAATCCGCACACTGTCGATACCACCCTTGGCTAAAAATTGAAAACCCGCTTCTATCCAAGCAATTTTGTTAGAGTGTGTATCTGGGTTTTTGGGCATTGAAAATCCTCGCATGGTTTGGGACATTTTGACGCAACCATACACAAGTGTATTGACTTAGGTCAAGTCTTGTCATATTTTTCAAACATACACTTCTCTATGTTGATTGAATGGAGATAATAATGTACGTAAAATCTAAATGGAATTTAGCCGCTTTAGCCATTATGGCGCTAACCGTGGTTGCACATGCTTTTGGCGGTGGACCAGAGATTTGGGAGCCAGTTTTTGCATCTGGTTTAAACGAAACTGTGCGTATTTCTATGGGGCTTGTATGGCATGGTTTAACAGGGCTTTTTATAGTGATGACGGCCTTAGGTGCGGTTGCATATTTTAAACCAGACTTATCGGCAGGTATTAACCTAAGCATGGTTTTGACAAATTTAACCTTTGGGTTGCTTGCATTAATCTATGGGTATGTATCTACTGGTAATGTGTGGGTATTGCCGCAATGGATATTATTCCTGCCCATGGCGATATTTACGTTTTTAGCGTTAAAAACCGCATTAAAACACACATTAAAAAAGGGCCATTAAATTATGCAATATTGGGGGTTAATAACAGCATGTTTGCTATTTATAACAGGGTGCATACATTATTTTGCTGGTGGTAAATTGGTTTGGGCGCCAATGTTAGATCAGTGGCAAAATGTTAAACAGCGCAAATTGGTTAAAGGCACACTGGGCTTGATCTGGCATGGGGTTAGCGTTTGGTTTGTGGCAATGACAATATTGGCGATATATGCATGTTTTACCCCCCAAATTGCCCAAGGAATATATTTAACATTAACGGTTATGAACCTAGCCTTTGCCGTTACTGCAACCCTATATGGCAAGCTGGTTTATGGCCGTTTTGGTGCATCGCCGCAATGGCTTTTCTTTTGGCCGATAACTATATCGGCGTTTTTGGCGTTTATAAGCGCTTGAGTAATAAATTAAACATGGAAATTATGCTCAAGCTCTGTTATTAGAGCTGTTATGACAGATTATGATATTAAAAAAATTCGCAACTTTTCTATTGTTGCCCATATTGACCACGGTAAATCTACAATCGCCGACCGCCTTATTCAAATGACTGGTGGGATAGAAGAGCGCGATATGAAAGCCCAAGTGCTTGACAGTATGGATATTGAACGTGAACGCGGCATTACCATTAAAGCACAAACTGTGCGGCTAGATTATACAGCAGATGACGGCGAAACTTATGTATTAAATCTAATCGATACCCCAGGCCATGTAGATTTTGCCTATGAAGTTAGCCGCTCGCTTGCGGCTTGTGAAGGCTCGTTATTGGTGGTGGATGCATCACAAGGTGTTGAAGCACAAACCTTGGCTAATGTCTATAAAGCGCTGGAAAATGACCATGAACTGGTAACGGTTTTAAATAAAATCGATTTACCTGCGGCAGACCCTGAGCGTATTAAACTTCAAATCGAAGATGTTATTGGCATCGATACCTCGCTAGCGGTAGAAACATCGGCTAAAACTGGCTTTGGTATGGAGAATGTTTTAGAGGCGATTGTTAAACAATTACCAAGCCCAAAAGGTGATATTGATGAACCTCTAAAAGCGTCATAGGTAGATAGCTGGTATGATCAATATTTAGGCGTTGTTGTGCTTGTCCGCATCATTGATGGTGTGATGAGAAAAGGCCAACGCGTCAAAATGATGTCGGCAGGTTCTACGCATTTAGTCGACCGTTTGGGCGTGTTTAGACCTGATCAAGAAATGTTCGACGAACTTCGCCCAGGCGAAATTGGCTTCTTTACTGCAGCGATTAAAGAAGTTGCTGACACCCGCGTTGGCGATACAATTACCGACCTTAAAAACCCATGTGCAGAGCCTGTTGGTGGGTATCAACCCGCACAACCTGTGGTTTTTTGTGGCTTATTCCCTGTGGATTCTAGCGAGTTCGAACAATTGCGCGAAGCAATGACAAGATTACGCTTAAATGATGCAAGCTTCGAATTTGAGATGGAATCATCCGCAGCGCTTGGTTTTGGTTTCCGTTGTGGTTTCCTTGGCCTATTGCATATGGAAATTATCCGCGATCGTATTGAGCGCGAGTTTAATATTGACCTGATTACCACGGCACCGAGCGTTATTTATGAAATGCATATGACCAATGGTGAAGTTGAAATTTTGCATAACCCTGCCGATATGCCAGATGTGATGAGCATCGACCATATTCAAGAACCGTGGATTGAAGCCACCATTTTGGTGCCAGATGAATATTTGGGCGCGGTGCTTAAACTTTGTCAAGACAGACGCGGCATTCAAAAAAATCTAACTTATGTTGGATCACGTGCCATGCTAGTTTATGAAATGCCCCTTAATGAGGTGGTTATCGATTTTTATGACCGCCTAAAATCTATCTCGCGTGG